>JAAYAZ010000241.1 GCA_012719115.1 Dehalococcoidales bacterium | reverse complement strand
GAAACCAGGGGGTTGCGGAAGAGCCCCTGGAAAGATGTTCCGGCAGTCGCCAACGCCGCCCCGATTAATATCGCCGCTAAAATCCGCGGTAACCTGATATTGAAGATCACTGTTTCCATGATATCGGGCCACGTCGGAGTTATGGGGAATACTTTAGAGAGAAAAATCTGGATTACCTGAGCTGGGGAGACGCCGTATCTCCCCAGCCCGAAGGATACTATAAATAACAATATCAGTGATATGAACAGGATAAGTGTTACAGTCGGCGTCTTTTTCCAGAAAGATACCGGCTTTTTTATATTATCTGCACATTTTGTTTCTATTTGAGTAGTCATTTATCTATCTTTAAAGAAGTAACTTACCGTATCGATATTATGCTGTGTTAATTGTATTTGCCATTAACGCCTCGTAGTCGGCATCTGTAAGGTTATAATGATAGAAGTCGAGATAAAACTCCTGCACTTTTGCCTTTAAGTCAAGGTCTGCGCACTGTTCCGGGTAGAGAGTTTGAATCATCCAGTAGATGCCGACAATTTCGTTCATTCCTGCAGGTCCGTCGAACCACGAGAAAGGATTATTCGGTCTCAAATAGACACGTCCGTCTTTGACTGCCTGCAAATTAGCCCATATCGGGTCTGACAGTATCTGGTTATAAAGTGTGGCATCGGCAGCTCTGCCGATGATAATAATATCCGGATTCCATAAAAGAATCTGTTCCATTGAAACCGAGGTCATGCCGAATCCGGTCTGGTCATCGACGACAGCGACATTCAACCCGCCGCAAAAATCGATCAGTTCGGTATGCTGTGAACCGGACGGGTCGGTGCTAAGCCCGCCGTCGCCTTCGGCGTAATAAACAGTAACTTTATCTTCTTCGGAGACGTTGGTTAAAACTGATGTAACATAATCTACAGATTCTTCGTAAAAATCGACCAGTTTTTGAGCCTGTTCTTCAACGCCCAACAGGTCTCCCATCTTCAATATGGATTCCGGCATAGTATTGTAATTATCGAAAACGTTGATACTGACTACCGGAATACTACCGAAGAACTGTTGCCTTTCTTCTACAGTGGCAGCATCACTGGCCAGAATTATATCCGGTTCCAGCGAAATAAAAGTCTCGTAATTGCCTGTTGATTTACCATACCAACCTCCCACAACTGGCAGGTCGGCATATTGGGTATCGAAATAGTCGGCGCCCTCAGTGCTGTTAGGAAGAAAACACCAGCCGCCCAGTTTTTCGGGTGCCAGCATATAAGTTAGTATGCATTCGACAGGACCGCAGCAGAGCACCTTGTTTATTGTTGTCGGTATTACTAAGGATCTACCGGCGTCGTCGACTATTGTTCTGGTAGACGGTTGGCCGCTGACTGTTTCAGTTATTGTCTCGGTTAGTGTAGAGATGTCGGTAATGGTAGTTGTCTGTGTACTTATTTTAGTTGTGGTGTTTGTTACTGTCGTTGTCTGTGCTCCCTTACATCCGGATAGGAAAAAGAGTAGTGAAGCGGAGATAACCACGGTAAACAGCATAAAGATTATTTTTTTGACTTTCATAATATACCCGTCATCCTTTATATATAATTTATATATCTTATTTTGTATAATGGTGAAATATTGGGCAGGATATAGCGATAATTCTAAAATAGGGCAATAAGTAATATTGCCCGGAATATAATCTGTATTCCAATACATACAATTAAAACATAGCAAATACCTCCCGATTAGGCATTAATAGGACTGCATTTATGCAACTTCAACGTATGCCGCCGCTGGTTGTCATGAAACCTTCGAGCGATATATTAGCATCGATAGACAGGTCTGTCAAGAGGGTTGAGTATACAAATAAAAATAATTTTAAATATATTAACTGAAACAATATTTTCTATGTAATCATTTATCCTACAAAGAGTGTATCAAAAAACTTGACGTAATTGAAATATTATTGTAATATTCATTGATATTTATATCCAATCGACAATGATGCTGGGATGTATATCGCATTTAACAGAAATAATACTAACCTGAAAAAACTACAAATTCGCCAAGTAATTATTGGAATCAATCGGATATTAATTTTAAACAGGGGGGAGTTTAATGGAAAAAACTCAAACTATGAGCTTTGTAAAAGAGGTTAGTCAGGTCCCCGGTGGCGAAGGAGTGAATTTGTGTATGCAGTGCGGTACATGCACTGCTTCTTGCCCTAGTGTCAAAATATGGGAATTTACTCCTTCAGAGGTAATCGCCATGGTTAGAGCAGACATGCGCGATGCAGTCCTGTCAAGCAGTTCAATGTGGTGTTGTCTTTCGTGCTATTCTTGTACCGTTCGTTGCCCCAGAGATGTCGAGCCTACCAGTTTGTTCCATGCTCTGGAATCGCTGGCAATTAAACATGGATATAAACCACAAAATACCAATATGCCGGTGATGTATAACAGCTTTGT
>JAAYAZ010000240.1 GCA_012719115.1 Dehalococcoidales bacterium | reverse complement strand
TCTTCCTTATATGGTTAAGAAGGAGTGCTTGGTTGGTTCCAGCAATCTTCCTAAGTTTGCCGATAATTTGTACCGTGACATAGAAGAAGACCTATGGCTGGTTCCTACAGCGGAAGTGCCTCTTACCAACATGCATCGTGATGAAATCCTGCCTGTGACTGATTTGCCCATACATTATGTCGCCTATACGGCATGTTTCCGGCGTGAGAAGATGTCGGCCGGAAAGGACACCCGAGGCATAAAAAGAGGCCATCAATTCGACAAAGTTGAAATGTATAAGTTTACCGAACCGCAGAATTCAAATGAGGAATTAGAAATTATGGTGGACAATGCGGTTGATATTTGCCGCAAGCTTGAAATACCCTACCGTATAAAAAAACTGTGCACCGCCGATATAAGTTTTGCATCAACGAAGACATATGATATCGAAATGTGGGCGCCCGGTTGTGAAGAATGGCTGGAAGTAAGTTCATGTTCCAATTGCGGTGATTTTCAAGCCAGACGTGCAAATATTCGCTACCGTCCTACTTCGGACAGCAAACCGCAATATGTGCATACCTTAAACGGCTCGGGATTGGCACTGCCAAGAGTTTTAATAGCGGTTCTTGAAAATTATCAGCAGTCCGACGGTAGTATTGCCATACCGGATGTCTTGCAGCCTTATATGGGTGTTAAAACAATCAAATAATCGGCTTTATCGTTTGAATATTATAAAAAAGTGAGGCGTAATGGAACGAAAAAAAAGTATCAGCAGAAATGATTTATGCAGTTGTGGCAGCGGGAAAAAATATAAAAATTGCTGTTACGGCAAAGAAGAACCTTCGGAAGAAATTAAATTCGACAAGGAAACGTTTGACCCTTTTACATTGAACAAGGATATAGCTTACCTCGGGGAATTCGGTAAAATCAGAGAGAATTTTTGTATCGCACAGGAGAAACAGCTAAAAGAAATTAATGAGTTCATTTATCAGCAGCAATTACAGGAAGCCACAAACAACGGGAAAACGATATCCTGCCATAGGGGCTGTTCGATGTGCTGCTCTCAATACATACCTGCATCCCTGCAGGAATGCGAGGCTATTGTTCATTATCTATACAGTCATGAACGTAAAATGTCTTCATTTATAAAGAATTACAAAAAATGGAAAAACAGACTGGACGAACACGAAGGTATTCTGGATGAATTTCAACAGGCTTATGCGGAATTGTTCGAATCCGGTTTTGATTCGGAAAAAAGACTTAAATTGGAAGAATTGGGCGCACGTTATGCCAAATTAAAAATCGGCTGTCCCTTTTTAAAGGATGACGCCTGTATGATCTATGATGTCCGCCCGCTTGTCTGTTCATGCCAGGTTGCTGTCACCCCGCCCGAATACTGTGACCCTGAAAATCCCGACAGTGTTAAACAGGAGTTAATACTGATGCTCCCTGAGAACTTCCAGTTTATTCCTTTTTATCATGAGAGCTTCAATGATATGAATCTTAGCGGAATCTGTATGCCATACGTAGTCTATAATTTGCTGGAAGGCGGTTATCTGTATCTGATGGCATTAAACAGTAAAAAAGAGTTCACCGGTGAAGTTACCAAAGATGAACAGGTCAAGAAAATACTTGATGCACAACTGGATTATTATGAAGAGAACGACCCCGATTTTATATACGAAGTTTCTGAATCTGATGTAGAGGCTCTGGAAGCGCAAGCCGACACTCAATCGGAAGAATAGATCGTTAAATATAAAATAATCATTGCTTATCTGTACTAATCAGGGAAAGGCACTCCTTCAATTCTGCCTTCCCCTGATGTTTTTATAGCAACATAATCTCCGGCATCCTTGGTTTGATACATAGTAGGAGCGGCAATTAATTTCAAAAGCTCCACAAAGTTTTGCATTTGTGCTGTGATATCTTCTGTTTCCGTTTTATTGGTACTGGAAAGAGCAAAAATGCCGTTAACACATGAGGAATCCGCACAGACTTTAACCAGTTCATTGTATGGAAGTCCGGTGCTGTACCCGATAATCAATTTCCATATACCGGGTCTCAGTTTATTAACGGATTGCAGATTTTTTACTGCCTCGTGCAGGTTCTCACGATTCAAAGTGCCTTTTACCTGAATGACGCACCGCACTGCCTCCGGGTTGATTACTACAATATCGCCGGATAAAAATAAAGGCCCGTATTCAGCGGCACTGTAAACAATAATATCGCATTCCCGGCTGCTCTGTCCGTCTGCCGACAGTATGACCCCCCGCCTTGCCGCAAAATACTGTGAGATGCTTTCTCTTACAGCCTCCATAATAATCGCTTCGTAATAATCACCGATAACTTTCGGGTCTTTAAGTAAAGAGCGAATGATATCCCTCTGTACCAGTATCTTTTTTTGAACGTTCCAGTAATATTGTTGCATCTTTCTCCCCTTTACTATATTACCCCTTATTGATTGTGGTTAGCAATTTATCTGTTATATCGTTATAATATCTATAGCATTTTTTATCCGGAGGGGTGTCCGAGTGGCCTATGGTGACGGTCTTGAAAACCGTTGTCCTCGCAAGAGGACCGTGGGTTCGAATCCCACCCCCTCCGCCATTTTATTTTTCAAGATACACTTCATTCAGTTTAACCATTCCCAGAGCGTTTAATTCATAACCACTAACGTAGGGCTTGACAAGTATATAATTCCGGTCGAAATATAAAGGAATACAGGCGGCATCGTTAATCAGTATCTGTTCTGCCTGACGGTAAAGTTCTGTACTTATTTCTTCATTTATTTCAACAGCAGCCAACTCTAACAAGTTATCTGCCTCTGTATTGCTATATTCACCATAATTCCCTTCGGAATCGGTAGAAAACAGGATTTCGAGAAAATTTTGCGAATGAGGATAGTCGGCACTCCATCCCCAGAAAAACATATTATCCTTTTCCTCTAAAGTTGAGTATAAAAAAATATTCGGGTCGAGTTGCCGAACAGATACTTCTACACCCAGATTGACCCTCCATTCATTTATAACGGCTTCCAAAATAGTAGATATCTGCCCGCCATAACCGCCGCTGGTAACAACAATCTCAGGCAAGTTGGATATATCTCCGTAGGACGAATCGGCAATGTAATCAAAAGCCTGCTGCGTATCATATGATAAAGCCGATAGTTCATCATTATGCCCGGGCATTCCGACAGGAATAATACCATCAGCTTTAATAACAGTGTCGTTATATACAAGAGATACCAGCTTCGTTTTATCGATAGACATAGCGAATGCGCGGCGTATGTTTGCATCATCAAAGGGAGGCTGATTGCAATTAAAACAGATATACATCAAACTCAACTCCGGGCTGCTGTATAACTGGTCGTAAAATTCACCGTCTATATCTGTAACGCGGTAAATATTATTAAGTCCGACACTGCAAACATCTATTTCCCCGGTTTCGTACATATCAAATTGTAAACCGGATAAAATCTTATAAACAACATAATCCAGTTTGGCTTTATCGCCGTAGTAATTATCGTTGCTCTCCAGCACCAGTTCACTCCCCTCTTCCCAGCCCCATAATTTGAAGGGACCGGTTCCATTGGGATTTATCCACCAGTCTTTGCCACCGGAGACTATTTTCTCATCAACCACAAATGAAACCGGATAGCTCAGTTTTTCCAGAAAATAATTTACCGGTTTTTCAAGCGTTACTTTCAGGGTGTAATCATCAATAACCTCCACCCC
>JAAYAZ010000239.1 GCA_012719115.1 Dehalococcoidales bacterium | reverse complement strand
TTTTCGTGGCGGAACATTACAGTTTCGCCGCCGATTATTTTTGCATTTTCACCTTTACCGATAGTAACCGGCCTGATAGGTGGGGTGGAGGCTTCTTCCAGTTTTTCTCTGGCTTCATCTGAAAGATACGGGCATTTGGAAAGTTCCGTCTTGCCTGCGGCCAGACTCATTGCAAAAGCCAGGCAGGTGGGAACGCCGCACTCGCCGCAATTGGTTTTGGGTAATAATTTAAATATCTCTATACCTGTAATTGCCATCAAAAATATCCTTTATAACATTATAGCTGGATTAAGGGTTCCATAGAAAGTGCAGGATGGTTAGCTACTTTCAAAAAGGGCAAAATCGCTTCTTCGGTGTTACCTGTATCTTCATCAGCGATTCTTTCCATTAAATCCGGAATTCCTAATTCTATAGCTATCGTATTAAATCTATTTGAAATTTCCCTTTTTAGTATTTTGGGCATCCAGACTATTCTCTTTATACCACCTTCGGCGTTTACGAACTTGCTCTGGGTGATATTGTATCTGCTGTGCCCCATAAAACCGGGGGTATCCAATTCCCCTTTGATATTATCGACGATAGTCCTGAAATCCATACCGCAGGGGGTCATGCCCGTATAGTCTTTATCGGCAATCATAATACCGTTACACAGGGGCAGTACAACCGAAATGCACTCTACCCATTCGCAGGTCGGCATAGGCTTATCCATTATGCTGTATAAATTGTAGTATTCTGTTTTTCCCTGAGAGGATTTTTTAACAAAATCATTTATGCCCTGCCATTGCCCCAATCTTAAATCTATAGAACTGTCTTTCGCTATCGGTTTATTAGGTCCTGTCGGGTCGATATCATATGAAGCCTTGCAATCTATCCAGTTATAGGAGCCGCAGGGGCTGCTTCTTTGGGGGCTGATGGTGCATATATGGAACGGAACGAACGACTGGCAGATTGTACAGGAGTAAAATGTATCGGTGTTTTCATCGGTCATTCCTTCGATTCGTGCATCCCGTTTGGTATAAACAGATTTCACTTTGTTAAGTATTTCTGTAACTCTGCTGTCTTGGGTAAAGATTTTTACCTGTACTTTATCAAGAATGCGTTCGAAATCCTCGTGCAGTTTTTGGTGTGTGATAACCCCGATATGCCGCAAAGTGAAACCCTTATCTGCAATTGATTCGGAGATTCTCAGGCAGCCCATATCACGTTGCCCGGTATGCATCACTCCCTGTATTCGGTTTAAGATGCGGTGAATCTGCTTTTCCAGTACAGGTTCGTAATCCGGCTGCATTTTGTTTCCGGCTACCTCGACCACAATGGCAAGCGGCAGCGCAGTCTTTTCGCCGGAGTCATTTATATCCGAGCCGATTATATCTATTCTGCCGTCCTCGATATCTTCTATGCCTGCGGTGGTAAGCCATTCGACCATGCGGCTGCTTTCTCCGCCGAATTCAACATATAAATTATCCGGGCGTATTCTTTCACCTTCAAAATCGGTACCGTATGTAAATGGGAATCCTGTTATCTTTGACATCTTTTCGACCTTACAGAGGACGTATTAGAATAAAGCCTTAAATAAATTATGACTTACCGGTAGTAAGAGCGGCTGACATTTCTTTAACAAGCCTGATTGCCTCGGGGTGTCTCATGATAAGGACATCAGCGCCGGCTGTGGCCAGCGTCATTGCAGACATAGCTTCCAGCAGAACGGCCCGTTTTGTGGCATCGCCGAGGCTCGGGTTTTCATTCGTCGGTATTTTTGCCTCTTTGGTTTTCCAGGTTTCGGCAGCGATGTTGCAGATTATGGGATATTGCAGTTTTTCATCACTCTGTGTCAATGCGGCGATTCTGATCCTCTCGATAACGGAATAGGCGTACTCGATACCGTAGCCGATGCTGCTGACCGTTGGGTCGATTAAAATCTTATCCTCCGGTACACCCAGATTGCCAAGTAAGATATTCAACTGTTTTGCCAGGTTAATATCAATCGGGCTGGAGGCAATAATCGTGTGCCCGCAAGCAATAGCTGTGGGAGCTATATTTTTATAATCGCCTTCTTCCAGAGGACCTACTATCAGATTCTTTCCTTTGCAGGCTTTGCAGACTTCAGTTAATACTGCTGTGTCTTTTTCATGATTGGCAGTACCCCAGACGATTAAGGGCACATCGATAGAATCCGCCATCTTTTTGGAAGTTTCGGCCGCCTCTGCCGCTCCGAGGTCGAGCCCGTTGGGGTCGGTACCGGAAAGCTGCAAGCAAATCATCTCGGCTTTATACTCATTAATGCATTTTTTTGCCCATTTAACAGGGTCGTCTATTACATCTTTGAATGGGCTAATTGCCGCTTCCGCCCAGTCCTCCGGTTTTACATCGTAAACTTCCATGGCAATAACCGGAAGGTGCGGCGTCGGTGCGTCGAAAGTATAAAATGGATATGCGGTTTCGCCTCCTACGGTAACCGAATTATCACCGCTTCCCAAAGTTATTTCCCTGATTCTGCCGTTATATTCAATTTCGGGAGTTTTAAAAGTCATTCAAGCCTCCGCTTTAAGCAAGTAAGTTGATAATTTTAGCCGCTTTGATGGTATTTGACATAAGCATAGCGATGGTCATTGGTCCCACACCGCCGGGAACGGGTGTTATGGCTGAGGCTTTTTCTTTAACCGATTCGAAATCGACATCGCCGCAAATAATAGCTTTCCCGTCCGGAGTTTCTCCTATCCGGTGTGTACTTGCATCGATTACTATTGCGCCTTCCTTTATCATATCGGCGGTTATAAAGCGCGGTTGGCTGCCGGCGGCCGCAATCAGTATATCGGCTCTGCGTGTATGGGAAGCTAAATCTCTGGTCTTGGTATGGCATACGGTTACGGTGGCATTAGCGCCTTTGCCTTTTTGCATCAGTATGCCAGCCATTGGTTTTCCGAGTATATTACTCCTGCCTATTATTACAACGTCAGCCCCCTCGGTTTCTATACTGTACTTTTGTAAAAGTACCTGTATTCCGAGCGGAGTGCAGGGCAGGTAATTGGCTTTTCCGATCATCAGGTTTCCGACACTTTCGGGGTTAAACCCATCTACATCTTTAATGGGGTTAATGGCTGCCAGAACAGTGTTTTCATGAATGTGCGGGGGAAGGGGAACCTGTACCAGTATTCCGTGTATTTTGGGTTCTTTATTCAGCCGGTCGATTAGAGATAATAACTCCTCTTCCGTAGTCTTGGCAGGCAGGTCGTAATTTTCCGAATGCAGCCCCATTGCTTTGCAGGTTTTTACTTTCATGCAAACATATAACTGTGATGCCGGGTCGCCTCCGACCAGTATCGTAGCCAGACCCGGTATAATATCGTGTTGTTTCTTTAAGCGAACGACCTCTTCGCTCAGTTCTTCGCGTATATTTTTAGCCGTAGCCGTTCCGTCGATAATTATTGCAGCCATAATTTACTTTCCTCCCGCTGTTACCGATGGGAACTCACCAATGTTTGTATGCGGCAGAAACAGAGCGGCAATATAGTTGTCCATAAAGAGGCTGTTTTCGGATAATTCAAGATTGGTCATCATAGATGCGATTTTCCTTCCGTCAGTTAACAGGTCGCGTGAGAAAGCGGATAGCCTCGCTCCAAGCAGTGAGCCGTTTCCGACAAATAAGAAACGGTTTTTGGGAATGTCCGGCAAAAGCCCGATGGTTATGGCGTTTTCTATGTTGATATGATTGCCGAAAGTGCCGGCGATTATCACCTGTTCGAGATTAATGAATTTTTTATCGACACTCTGCAAAAGCGTTCGGTATCCGGCATACATCGCTGCCTTGGAGCGAATCAAGTTGGCAATATCGGTTTCGGAAAGAACTATATCTTTATATGTCTGTGTTTCAGTGCCGTAAGCCAGTACATACTCAAAGCCGTTATCGCCTTCACGGATTCTGCGGTTTAGCAATCCCTTGTTGAACTTACCGTTTTGGTCGATGACTCCTTTTTCAAACAGTTTTGCCGCTATGTTTATCAAGCCCGAACCGCAGATCCCTTTTGGTTTGGCATCGTCGATGGTGGTAATAAATGGTTCATATGTCCTTGCGTCGATATCGAAGCCCTCGATAGCGCCGGATGTGGCTATCATACCGTGCTTGATGCCACCCCCTTCAAAGGTCGGTCCGGCAGAACAGGCGGCAGTAACCAT
>JAAYAZ010000238.1 GCA_012719115.1 Dehalococcoidales bacterium | reverse complement strand
GCCTTGCCACAATATCTTTTAATGCGTCGAAGGAAGGAGTCTCATTTATATTATGATATGAAATAAGGCAGTCGGCTTTCTGTTTTATAACCGCTACTATTTTGTCCAGTCCGTCAGTTTCCAGTTCAATATCCACAATAGCTGCCCCCAGCGGTAGCGCTTTTAACAGTTCTTCAATCCTGCGCTGTTCGCTGCCCTGCCATTTCCCGCCTTCTTCTTTTCGGCGGTTACAGGCAATCCATGCTTTCGGCAGTTTTACTGCGCACTCTTCCCAGCCCTCTCCAATCAAATCTATGCGTAGCTCGAATAAATCTGCTATGCCGGCGATTTGCGGGATATTCTGTTTTTTGTCCGTAATAACGGCGCAGATGCGATTGCTTTTCATATTATTCTTCCAGCGCTTCTCTGATAATAGCCGGCTCTACCTCATCGGTTATATAAACATCCCCGATGTTTCCCGGAAGAGCGAATCTGATTTTGCCGTTTGTTACTTTTTTATCATGCTGTATGGCCTGCAGGATGCTATCCCTGTCCAATTCAGGTAACCTCGTGGGCAACCCGCAACTCGATAACATATCCTCAATCTCGGTCAATTCATTCTTTTCCAGCGTGCCCATTTTTAGCGAGATTTTTGCTTCGGTTAACATACCTATAGCTACAGCCTGTCCGTGAGATATGCCAAAATCTGATACGGATTCTACCGCATGCCCGATAGTGTGTCCGAAGTTTAAGATATTCCTTAAGCCTGTATCCTTCTCATCCTGCATTACTACGGATGCTTTTATGGAGGCTGTGCGGAAAACCATCTCCTCGATAATGCCGCTATCTTGCTTCATAATAGCAGGCAGATTTTCCCTGATAAAGTTAAAGAAAGAACGGTCTCTGATAACGGCGCTTTTAATTACTTCTGCCATGCCATTGGCAAACTCTTTTTGCGGCAGGGTTTTCAAAGTTTCCGTATCTGAAATTACCAGCTTCGGTTGATAGAAGGCTCCTATTTTGTTTTTAAGATTACCGTGGTCTACTCCTACCTTGCCGCCGATGCTGCTGTCCACCTGTGCCAGCAGGGTAGTGGGGGCTTGTATAAAAGGCACACCGCGCATATAGGTTGCTGCCACAAAGCCGGACAGGTCTCCGATAACGCCGCCGCCTATGGCTAATATCGGAGTGCCGCGTTCGCTGAAACAATCTGTCAGTTCCTTATATAATCTGCCGGCAGTATCCAGTGATTTATACTCTTCCCCTTCGGGTACTGTCAGCAGGTCTACAGTTAAACCGCTTTTCGACAGAAGTTTCTTAAGTTTGTTGCCGTATAAATTATCTACGGTCGGGTTGGTGATAATGATACATTTTTCAGTAGAAAGCGTTTCGCATAACAGATCAGCTGCCCGGTTGAGCAAATTGCTGCCTATTAAAATGTTGTAGCTCCTGTCTCCCAGTTCTACCTTAATCGTTTTCATTTAACTGCTTTTCTTTTTATAATCATTAATTATTTTACTTATGCGCAGTGTGGAGTCTATAACATCTTTAAGCTCATCGGGCGTTATCATCTGCTTGGCATCCACTATTGCTTCTTTAGGGTTGTAATGCGCCTCGATAACAAGGCCGTGTGCACCGGCGGCAATAGCGGCGCAGCTCAAATCGAATATCAGGTCGCGGCGGCCGGCTGCATGGCTGGGGTCGACAATAATAGGAAGATATGTTTCCCTTCTGATTACCGGTACCGCGCCGAGGTCCAAATTATATCTGGTGTAGCTGTTACCCTTGCCGACAGGAACGATGCCTCGTTCACAGAGGATTACATCTTTGTTTCCTTCGGCAACTATATACTCGGAAAAAGAAAGAAACTCTTCAACGCTGGCGCCAAAATGTCTTTTTAATAGCACCGGCTTACCGGTCCTGCCGACTCTTCCCAAGAGGTCCTGGTCGTACATGTTCCGGGAACCGATTTGTAATATATCTACATATTCCGCTATAAGCTCTGTTTGATACTCCCCTCTGACCTCGGTCATAACCGGCATTCCGT
>JAAYAZ010000237.1 GCA_012719115.1 Dehalococcoidales bacterium | reverse complement strand
TGCTCTTTTTGCGTACGCAACAAATGGTATGTCAGACGCTGAGCACTTTTAGGACCGATACCGGGAAGCTTGGCAAGTTCCTGCATCAGACGGTTAACGGAATCAGATGTATTGGATGAATTTACTTCCAATTTATTACTATCCTCTAATCGGTTAATCCGGGGATTTTCATTCCACCGGTTAATTTCTTCAGTTTCTCATCAGCTAATTCTTTGGATTTCTCCAAAGCACCTGTTACAGCTTTAAATACCAGTTTTTCAAGATCTGCGGCTTTACCGGTTTCTACTGCCTCAGAGGCAATTTTAATGGATAATATCTTCTGCTTTCCATTAGCGGTAACTTTGACTGCGCCGTTTCCGGATTCTGATTCAACCTTCATCTTTTCTAATTCTTTTTGTGCTTTTTCCAGGTTGCTTTTTAATTGCATTGCCTGTTTCATCATGTTTAAGTCCATTTTTCCTCCACTTCTACTATTTGCCCGCCCATTTTTTGTAATTCATGCACCAGATGGTTTTCTTCCGGTTCGTATACGCAACGAACCTCACATTGATGGCCGATGAAATTACCGATTATTTTGGCGGTGATTTTATTATTTTCGGCTTGTTCTATTTTGTCCTTGTGAACAGGGAATCTAAAAGAAAGTACAACAACTTTATCATCGAAAGCAATCGGTTTAACCCCGGCGCTTCTTAAAATTGCTAAAGCGGGCGATCTTTTTACATTATCCGGAGCCTGCTCGATGACATTCTTCCAGTTGTCAATAAGGTAGTCAAGTTTATTACTGTATTCGTTTATGTCCTTATTTTTTACTATAGGGTCAGCAATCTCTTCTTCTGCTGATTCCTTCTTATTTAAATCAGCCTTTGTTTCTGCCTTTTTATTTACATCCGGGTCTGTAACGATTGGTGGTTGTTGTTTAAGGCTTTTTTTCTTTGAAACAATTGATTCTGAGGTGTCTTTTGCCTGTTGACTATAGGATATAGCCGGTTGTCCTCCCGCCGGCGCTGAATTTGCCAGTGAACAATCCACTATGGCTAACTCCAGTGGCAGGGTAGAGTAGCTATCCAGATTAAGTTCAAGTTTCCCAAATGTCTTAATTGCTTTTAAGATTTGTTCGACTGTTGATCTCTCTGCAAGTTCTGCCAGCAAGGTCATTTCTTCGGGGGTGAAATCAAGGTCACTATTATAACCGGTCTTTAGAAGCAATAATCCTCTGAGATAGGCGATAAGCTCTCTGTTCAACTGTTTTAAATCAAAACCGTCATCCTTAATAGCATTGATGGTTTGAATACCGGCAGTGATATTTGAGCCCATTATATATTCTACCAGTACCTTAATACGTTCATTTCCGGTAATCCCCAGCATGTCCCTTACTTGATTAAGATTTATATCGGAACCATAGTGGGTATATAGTTTTTCAAGCAGGTTCTCGGCATCTCTGAGGCTGCCGGTGGCGTTTTTTGCCAGAACATTCAATGCTTCCCGGTCAATAGTAATACCTTCACTATCACATATCTGTTTTAATTTATCGGTAATAACGGTTTGACTGATACGATGAAAATCAAAACGCTGGCATCTTGACATAATAGTGGGCAGGACTTTGTGTGCTTCTGTCGTAGCCAAAATAAATATAACACTTGACGGTGGTTCTTCAAGCGTTTTTAAAAGAGCATTCGATGCCTCTTTTGTAAGCATATGGAACTCATCTATGATATAAACCTTGAACTTTGCGTTTCCCGGTGCGTAATTTACACGCTCGCGCAGATTCCTGATTTCGTCAATTCCACGGTTGCTGGCAGCATCAATTTCTATTACATCCATCGCCCTGCCTTCAGTAATAGATATGCACATTTCGCATTTGTTGCAGGGCTCACCCTTGCCGTTAGAGGTGCAGTTAACAGCTTTTGAAAGTATTCTTCCCGTACTGGTTTTACCGGTTCCTCTCGGACCGCAGAAGAGATAAGCATGCGAAACGTGTCCACTGCTAAGAGCATTTAATAGTGTCCGGGTAACGTGCTCCTGACCGGCTACATCAGCAAGTGTCTGAGGGCGCCATTTTC
>JAAYAZ010000236.1 GCA_012719115.1 Dehalococcoidales bacterium | reverse complement strand
TACATATCAAATTGTAAACCGGATAAAATCTTATAAACAACGTAATCCAGTTTTGCTTTACCTCCGTAGTAATTATCGTTGCTCTCCAGCACCAGTTCACTCCCCTCTTCCCAGCCCCATAATTTGAATGGACCGGTTCCATTGGGATTTATCCACCAGTACAGGTCACCGGAGACATTTTTCTCATCTACCACAAAAGAAACCGGATAACTCAGTTTTTCCAGAAAATAATTTACCGGTTTTTCAAGCGTTACTTTCAGGGTGTAATCATCAATAACCTCCACCCCACTGATGCTATCGGTTTGACCTGATAATACGTCATCGACGCCGAGAATATCTCCCAAGTATAATGATGCAGTCTGTGACCCTGTAAGCGGATTACAAGCACGCTCCCATGAGTATTTGAAATCGTCTGACTTAACCTTGCTCCCATTGTGAAAATAAACATCATCTCTTATGTGGAAAGTGTATGTCAGGTTATCCTGACTTATCTCCCATCTTTCGGCAATGTCTGCAATAACCTCAAGCTCATCGTTAAAAGTAACGAGTCCGCTAAAAATTTGCAGTATATAATTTATAGAAGTAGAATCACCCGCCAGCGCCGGGTCCAGTGTATATGGGTCATCGCCGTAAAGATTCAATACATCGCCGCTTACTTTCGATGATTTCCACCAATCTAACTCACAAGCAGTCGGGAGTGACACAAACAGTAAGGCACAAACCAGTAATATTAAATTGATTAAACATATTTTCTTTTTCATAATTACCCATCGTTAAGAAATGTAGATGCCGGTAATATAATTCTGCCATTGCCTATTTAAACCTGCTAAATCGAACCCGTATACTTCAAGCAATGCGTTATCATATGTACTGCCGGTTTTAAAGACTGTTAATAACTGATGTATCTTTTGTTGCCCGTATTTCTCTATTAGAAAAGCGACTATGCTATAGCTTTCGGCATATGAAAGATAGCTTTTATCCGAATAAGCCGAAAAAGGGCTGCATAAGCTACGTACCGATATCAGTGAGCCGTTTATAACAGCCGCTTTCAGATAGTTTTCGTAATCTTTTTCCAGCTCTCCTTCGGCATACATCGATATACCCTCATTGAGCCATACCGGAATACTGTTATACGGATTTGACGTCATCTGATGGGTAACCAGATGTGCAATTTCGTGTGATAATGCTCTCCTGCCCCATTCAATATTAGACCTGGTAATACCGATAGCTATAACCCCGTAAGAGGGATATGCCACTCCACCGGTCCATTCTTTGGCAAAGACGATAGCCTCTCTTAATGCATAAGAACTGGAATAAATATAAATCCTGACCGGTGATTCAAGATACGCTCCGGTATCCTCCTCAAGCCTTAACAGAGCCTCCTGAGACGTCTGCATCAAGTCTGCGGCAAAATTGTCATCGCCGTAATACCAATAAATGGTGACATTGTTTTGATTTAAGTACTGCCAATCATAATCGTTATCATCGAAATTGACGGATAACGGTTCTGTTCTATATAAATTATTATCTATATCGGTAGCTGTCCACCAGTAGCGCACGACAGTACCGGAAGGCAGCGAACCGGTGGTGCGCATATCCCATGTCCAGTAGACACTCATCTCGTATTGAAAAGACATCGGGACGCCGACTGTTATTTCCTGTGTGACATCGCTGAAACTTTCGCGTTCAACAATATAGTGAAGCCGGATATCCGTGATAAGAATATCCGTTTCGATATCCAGCTTGAAATAAATGGAATCAGGGAATGATGTTGTTACAGAAGGGATCAATTTAACAACGGTATCCGACTTGCTTTGAATCTGAATGGGGGTAAAAGACCCCATCATCAGTACTAATGAAAGAATAACAAGAGCTGTTTTTCTAATCATCTTCGTCCCCAAGACCGGCCCTTAAATAGGCATTGATAAATCCGTCCAGTTCGCCTTCCAGAACACTCTCCGCATCTCCAACCTGATAATCGGTTCGATGGTCTTTAACCATTTTATAAGGGTGAAGAACATAGCTCCTTATCTGGTTACTCCATCCGGCAACAATTCTCTTTCCTTTTAGTTTCGCTCTTTCTTCTTCTCTTTTAGCTAATTCCCGGTTCAGTAATCTGGACATCAGGATTTTCATAGCGCTGTCTTTATTCTGATGCTGGGAGCGTTCACTCTGACAACAAACAACTGTACCGGATGGAATATGTGTTATGCGAACAGCACTGCTGGTTTTTTGCATATTTTGCCCACCCGGCCCGGATGATCTGAATGTATCGATTCTCAGGTCGTCGGCTGATATGTTTATATCCACATCATCGCTTGCCTCCGGAATAACTTCCACCAAGGCAAACGATGTATGACGTGCATGGTCGGAATCAAACGGCGATAATCGCACTAATCTGTGTACGCCATGTTCCGATTTCAAATAACCAAAAGCGTAATCACAAGCTATTTCCAATACAACATTTTTTATTCCTGCTTCATCAGCCGGTGTAATATCAAGAACTTCCGTTTTGCAATTTTTTCTTTCTGCCCAGCGCAGATACATTCGCATCAGCATCTCCGCCCAATCCTGTGATTCGACCCCCCCGGCTCCGGCATAGATTGAAAGTATAGCTTTACGATTATCGTATTCTCCGCTAAATGACAACACGAATTCCAGTTCGTCGATACGGGATTCTATCTCTTTAATCTCCAGCTCAATTTCCTTATCCAAAGAAGTCTCTTCTTCATCAGAAACCAATCCTGCCAGCTCTGTTATGTCATCTACTTTTTTTTCCAGTTCTCTCCATTGTTCTACTGTTTTCTTCAGCTCGGCTAAAAAGCGCATAACTTCCTGCGCTTTCTCGGAATCCTGCCAGAAATCCTGGCTAATAGTTTGCCTTTCAAGCTCC
>JAAYAZ010000235.1 GCA_012719115.1 Dehalococcoidales bacterium | reverse complement strand
TTTATATAATTCACCCTCTTCCTGTTAGTTAAAGCATAATTATAGCAGTTTTTGCAGGTATAGCCAAATGGCGGGTGGTGGCGACTACTATCCATTTAAAAAAATTGTCAACGCTCTCATCAGTCTCATTGCATTCGACAGCTTCCCCGAGGGGAAGCCATTTTACAGATTTGGTTTGAAAAGCCTTCCCTTGGGGGAAGGTGTCATCCCGACTCGCCGGGGTGACGGATGAGGGTTATTCTGCGTTTTGTTGCTTTATTTCTGGCAATTGGGGCAAAAATAGGTGCCGCGCTGATGTACTCTGATGCGTTGTAAGGGAGTCCGGCAGACCGGGCAGGGTTTATCCTTGCAGTGGGCGACCTTGAACTGTTTTTGGGCGGCACCGGAATCCCCGTCGGGTCTGAAGTAATTGCTGACACTGGCACCTTTGTTTTTGATACCCGACCATAAAACGTCCCGTATCGCTTTGTGCAGGGCTATCTTTTCCCCTTCAGTGAGCGAGGCAGCCGGTCTTTCGGGGTGAATCTTCGAAGCAAAGAGGGCTTCGTCTGCGTACATATTGCCGATACCGGCAATCAGGCACTGATTTAATAAAATCCCTTTAATCGCAGTCTTTCGATTATCAAGTAGCCTGGCAAATGCCTTAACCGTAAACTCATCGCTTAACGGTTCTACTCCCAGTTTCCCCAGCACGCACTCACAGTCTTTTACAAGCTGCATCTTGCCAAATTTGCGCGGGTCGTTGAAGTGGATTTCAGTGCCGTCGTCCAGATGAATAACGGCCCGGGTATGGGGCGGGGGGTTGCCCTTTCCCAGCATCAGCGAACCGCTCATTCTCATATGCATAATCAGGTTGTAACCGCTTTCAAGTTTGAAAATCAGGTATTTGCCGCGTCGGTCCATACCGATTATCTTCTGATTTTTAATGACGCGTTCGAATTCATCTTTGGAAGGCTGCAGCAGCATTCGCTCCCAGAGCAGCGTTACGCTCTTTATAGTGCATCCGGTTACATTCGGTTCTAGGTCGTTTTTTATGGTTTCGACTTCAGGAAGCTCAGGCATTCTATTTCTCTTTTCATCAGGTACTTATATATGATTATAGCAGGAACAATCACCAGTGTTGCTATTATCAGGCTGGCCAAGACATCGCTTAACCAGTGATACTGCAGATAAATTCGTGAAAATCCCATTAAGATTATATATAACACCGCAAATATTTGAACTGCATTACACCAGGTCTTATTTTTTATGACCTGCGGGATAAAATAAATTATCAATCCAAGCAGAATTGAGGTATATATAGTGTGTCCGCTGGGGAAGCTGTTTTGCAGAGAATCCTCGAAAGGTCTCGGTCTTTCAATAAGAAACTTTAAAATATAACTGATGGATACGCCGATATAGGGGACGATTACTATAAACAGCGATTCGATTCTCCTCTTAAACAGCCAGAATGCCAATCCTGCAAGCAGGCTGGCAATTATACAGTAGGGGAATGCCCCGAGATAAGATACAACCGGCATCAATGCGTCAAAGAACGGGGATTGAATATTGTTTATCCATTCGCTGACAGACGTATCGCCGGGGAAACTCATACCGGTAACAACGGCAATTGTGATAAAGACCAGCAGTACAAGCAGCATTAGATAGGCGATGCGGTAAATACTCAAAGGCTACTCCATCTGCCCCCAGTTCTTACCGGCCTTGGTTTCAACTTTTAAGGGGATGCTGAGCTCGATGGCTTCCGACATCACTTTTACCGCCAGCTTTTGCATCCTGTCCATCTCATCATCGGGGACTTCGAAAATAAGCTCATCATGCACCTGCAGTAACATCGAGCTTTTCAGCTTAAGCCTCTTCATTTCTTTATCCAGTTTTATCATAGCCACTTTTATGATATCGGCGGAGGTTCCTTGCACCGGCATATTGATTGCCATACGTTCGGCTGCTTCGCGCATGTTGCGGTTTGACGAATTGACCTCCGGTATCAGTCTTTTCCTGCCCAGAATGGTTTTAACATATCCCAGTTCGCGTGCCTGTTTTTTGGTTTCTTCCATATATTCCTTAACGCGCGGGTATTTCTCGAAATAGGCGCTGATGAACTTTTCCGCTTCTTCGCGGTGAAATTCGGTAGCCTGTTCCAGCCCGTAGCCGCTCATACCGTAAATGACACCGAAGTTTACAGTCTTTGCCAGACGCCGCATATCGGCAGTAACCTTATCTTTTTCCACTCCGAACAGCCTGATAGCGGTATCGGTATGGATATCTCCATCGCCGGTAAAAGTTTCTAAAAGCTCGGGGTCGCCCGAAAGGTGTGCCAGAGCTCTTAAATCAATCTGCGAATAGTCGGCAGAAAGTAATTGATGCCCCGGCGGGGCGATGAACGCCTGACGGATTTCTCTGCCCAGCTCGCCGCGTACCGGAATGTTTTGCAGGTTGGGGTCACTGGATGAAAGCCTGCCTGTGGTGGTTTTGGTCTGATTGAAACTGGTATGCAGTCGTTTGGTTTTTGCGTTAACCAGCTGTGGCAGGGCATCGACATAGGTCGATTTGAGCTTGGTTAACTGTCGGTATTCGATAATAAGCTCAATAATCGGGTGCTTTCCCCTTAATTCTTCCAAAACCGAGGCGTCAGTGGAGAATCCGCTCTTGGTCTTGCGCGCCGACGGCAATTTGAGTTCCTGAAAGAGTATCGGGCTTAATTGCTGCGTCGAATTGACGTTAAAACGCCGACCGGCTTGCTCGTAGATATCCTCTTCCAGTTCGACAAGCCTTTTGCCAAGTCTAACAGACATTTCCTCAAGCAGCCCGGTATCCAGCGCAATTCCCTTTAGCTCCATACTAATTAAAATCGGCACCAGCGGCATTTCAACATCGGTATAGAGCTTCCATAGCTCCTGTTCTTTCAGTTCTGACGTGAAGAGTTTATCCAGCCTGCCGGTATTGTCGGCATCTGCGCAGGCATATTTACCGGCAACGGAGACCTCAACCTGTGACATATTGATTTGTTTTTTACCGGAGCCGATAAGCTCGGTAATATCCGTCATCTCGATATCCAGACGGTTAAAAGCCAGCGCTTTTAAACCCAGCGATTTCTCTCCCAAAAGGTATGCGGCGACCATAGTGTCGGAAACCAGGTTATTAACGCTTATGCTGTATTGTGCCACAATCTCCATATCGAACTTGGCGTTATGGGCAATCTTTTTTATCTTTTCATCTGCAAAAACAGGTTTTAGCTTTTCGATAACCTGCTCGACCGGCAATTGCTGCACCTGTTCCCAGCCGATATGACCTACGGGAATATAATATGCCTCTCCGGGTTCGGGCGAGATGGAAATGCCTACCAGTTGTGAGTTTAAGGTATCCAGCCCGGTGGTCTCGGTATCGAAAGCAAACGAGCCTTTTTCTTTAAGTCTTTTTACCAGTTCATCCAACTCTTCGGTTGTGCAGATAATACTGTGTTGAATTTCGATTTTTTCATTCATATCGAAGCTGAGCTGAGAGCAGCCTGCTTTTTCGGTGTGTGTATTTTCCGCTCCCGGAAGCCGCGACAGCAGCTTTGTAAACTCCAGCTCATGGAAGAAAGCCACGGCTTTATTACGGTCGAAATTAGAGGTATCGGATACATTAAGGTCAAGCTCAATAGGCATATCACGGGCGATGGTCGCAAGTACCTTGCATTTGCGTGCAATCTCCTCGTTTTGCTGTAATTTCTCGCGCAGTTTGACGGGGGTTACTTCATCTATATGCTCATAGATATCTTCCACTCCGCCAAAGGTTTGAATCAGTTTAACGGCGGTCTTATCGCCGATGCCTCTTACTCCGGGTATGTTATCGGATTTATCACCCACCAGCGCTTTCAAATCGGCGATATGTTCGGGGGGCACACCGTATCTGTCGTTTACAGTCTGCGCTTCATACAGAATGGTGTCGCCGAAGGAGCTTTGCGGTTTGGGATAGAGCACTTTTACGTTATCCGATACCAGCTGCATTGCGTCGGCATCTCCGGTGACGATAATGCTTTCGATTCCCTGTTCCGTGGCTTTTTTGGCAAGCGTGCCGATTACATCGTCCGCCTCGTATCCGTCCATTTCGAAAATGGGGATATTGAAAGCTGCCGCCAGTTCCCGGGCTCTTGCCAGCTGGATTACCAAATCGTCGGGAGTCGCCGGTCTGTTCTTTTTATAATCATCGAACATTTCCTTGCGGAAGGTGGGTGCCTTACGGTCGAAGGCAACGGCATAATAATCCGGCTTAAGTTCGTTTAATATTCTAATCAGCATGTTGGTAAAGCCGTAAACAGCCTGTATCGGCTCACCGGTCTTTTTAACAGTCAGGGGCGGCATGGCATGATAGGCGCGATGAACTAATGCATTGCCGTCGATAAGCAGTATCTTTTTCATAGCCTTATTATAACAGAGTGGGGGAGGGGAGTGTGCAGTCCGATGTGATAATACAGAAAATGTTATATTCTAGGTCGAAAAAATTTCGGGAAAAATCCATTTACATCCATCAAAAAAGTGCTATTATTATCGAAGTAATATCTCCTGTTGGAGGGAATTATGGAAAAGGGTTCTTCGGGGCCGGCTCTGGGCGGGGCAATCTGGTTTATCGGATGGCTGTTCACTATCGGTTATGCACATCTGGTATGGTGGAAAATTATTTTGGGCATCTTTGTCTGGCCGCTATTTTTGGGGCAGTATCTGGGGTAAGTCAACGGCATCTATTATTTTGCTATAAATAAGAATTCGGAGCCGCTTAGTTCGACAAGCTCACTACGAACGGGGTTCGACAAGCTCACTACGAACGGGATTCGACAGACTTCCTTCGAGAGCCTCAGGACAGGCTCCACGAGTGGCTAAAGACTCACTCTTCCGTTCGCCCTGAGCCTGTCGAAGGGTTTAAGAACAGAAGAAGAAAACATCAACCATCAGGAATTAAAGGTATTAAATAATCAGGTTACTACCGGGTATCCGGCGCTTGTCCATGCATTGATCCCGCCCCGCATATTGTAAACTCCAGTAAACTCCAGCCTCTGCATAATATTCATCACAGAGGCGGTACGGTTGGCGGTACGGCAATAAATCAGGTAGGTTTTGTTCTTGTCATAGGTATCCAGTGTTATTTCAAAATCGTCTTCGTAGTAGTCTAAATTGACGGCATTTTCTATATAGCCGGAAGCGTATTCGGAGGGCGTGCGTACATCCAAAATAATAAAATCGGGGTTTTCTTGGTTTTCCTGAATAAGGGTGTAACACTCCTCGACACTTATATCTTCAAAGCCTGCGCTGCGCGAAATACTGCATGACATAACGGGTATTAAAAGTGCAATCACCAGTAAAACAGACATCAGCCTAAGCATCTACATCCTCGTCTTTATGCACGGTGTAATCATTGGTACGGATAGTATCCTCGTTCATTTTCTCGACTTCGATGGTGCATTCGGTTATCAGGGCGGCAAAAGCGCCGATGGCTGCCAGAAGGGGTGCTGCCAGAATACCGATTGCCGCCGCGGGAGCGCCGATGGACAGGGGAATGTCGATAATGGTCTTGTTGTCGTGAATAATCCGTACTTTTCTGATGTTTCCTTCGTGAATAAGTTGTTTGACTTTCGTCAGTAACTCATCACCGGATACGGTAAATCTTTCGCTGCTCATTGCTTGTTCCCCTTTATAGCGAGCCTTTTTTATCATAGTAATTTAATCGCTTCGAGGTGTCAACAGCTTATATATGAGAATTATCTTATTCGGATAAAAGTCATTGTTTGCGAAACGTCATTCGTGATATACTTTGAGCATATTGACAGTGAAAGGTGTTTATTGAAAGGTAAAGATTTATTATCGGCAACAGATTTAAGCAGGGAAGACATCCAATTGTTGCTTTCGGATACCGAGGAGCTTAAATTAAGGGGTGGTAATACATCTCTTAGCGGTAAAGTGTTGGCACTGTTATTTGAAAAGCCCTCACTGAGGACACGTGTCAGCCTGGAAGTTGCCATGAATCAACTGGGCGGCAAGGCAATTTATTTATCTCCTGCCGAAGTAGGATTGGGCAAACGCGAATCCGTTAAAGATGTCGCTCTGGTTCTTTCCCGTTTTGCCGATATTATTGCGGCTCGAACCTTCAGCCATAAGACCGTTGAAGAACTTGCGGATTATGCAACGGTGCCGGTAATAAATGTGCTTTCCGATTTCGAGCATCCTTGCCAGGCTCTTGCAGATGTGTTTACCCTGTATGAAAAGAAGAGTGAGATAAACGATTTAACCGTAGCCTATATCGGAGACGGCAATAATGTCGCCAATAGCCTGATGCTGGTATCTGCTATATGCGGAATCAATTTCAGAATTGCTTCTCCTAAAGGCTATAAAGTAGAAGAAGCCGTTTTGCAGCTGGCACAGACATATGCTTCGGAAAGCGGAGCTGAAGTGCTTTGCCTGGATGACCCTAAAATTGCTGTTAATGGTGTCGATGCGGTATATACCGATACCTGGATTAGTATGGGACAGGAAGATGAGGCTGATAGAAAACGAAAAGTGTTTAAGGGATATCAGGTAAACAGTGAACTGATGTCGCTGGCAAAAAAAGACGCCGTATTTATGCACTGCCTGCCGGCGCATCGAGGCGAAGAAGTTACCGATGAAGTAATGGACAGCCCGGCCTCGGTTGTATATGACCAGGCGGAGAATCGCATGCACGTTGCTAAAGCAATACTGCTGTATCTGCTGGGCGGTCTGGAGATACAGCTGGGTTATCGATAAGAGGGGGGTTACTAAAATGTTTATAACCATGCTCTCACGCGGTTGGCCTTTAATTGTTATTGCCGGTCTTGCAATTGCAGGTGTTCTGTTGCAGTGGCCTATTGAAGTTATGGCGGTAATAATGGGTGTTATCCTGATTGTCGGGTTGGCGATTATAGGCGTGGACGCCCGTGAAAAAGAGGTAGAGCGCAATTCGCAGAAATTGAAAGAGCTTACAGGATATTTTGTGCGCCGCTTTATGCTGGATTCATCTTTATCAATCTTCGTCATTATAGATACTATCTTCAAAGTGGATAACCCGAAACTGTGGGAGTGGGCGCGTGCCTGTGATATGTCATCGCGTGTTTTTAATGCCTGGGTGAATGGGCTTATTTCCCGCCTCGAATCCGATAACAAGACTGGCAGATTCAGCATCTATCTGAGGGCTTATACCAATGAATTGTGGTCAATAAATAATCTCTATTACGAATACATCGAGCAGTTTTGCGAGGTGGTTGAAAAAATCGAAGTTCCCGAAGAAACAAAGGAACAATACGGTAAATTCGTGGTCGAATATAATACATTCGTTACCCAGTTCCGTGAGCTGATATCAGAAATGAGGAGAGTTGCACGTACGGAAATCGAGCCTCCCAGCATTAAAACAGCCAGGGAAGTGGCT
This sequence comes from Dehalococcoidales bacterium, assembly GCA_012719115.1. Classification (GTDB taxonomy): domain Bacteria; phylum Chloroflexota; class Dehalococcoidia; order Dehalococcoidales; family UBA5627; genus UBA5627. The sequence goes on along the minus strand of JAAYAZ010000235.1, from coordinate 3,740 downwards.
CCGGTTACAGTGCAATATTCTTCATTAAAAAATAAATAATTCTTACCTTATAATAGGTTTTTATCAGGTATAGGGGAAGTTTGGAGGGGCTTTTGACAAGGCCGATTGTAGCTATTGTCGGCAGACAGAACGTAGGGAAATCAACCCTGTTGAATCGTCTGGCAGGCAAGCAGCTTTCTATAGTAAGCGATGTGCCCGGCACCACGCGTGACCGTGTTACCGCTAATATTCCCTGGCAGACAAGGGAGTTTACGGTTGTGGATACCGGCGGTCTGGAACTCGGAGCCGGGTCTGATATGTCTAAGTCCGTTAACCGGCAGGTTATCACGGCTATGGATGGGGCTGACCTGATCATCTTCTTAGTGGATGTCAAGGACGGCGTAATTCCCTCAGATTACGAGATAACCGAGCTACTGCGTAATTCCAAGAAGCCGGTTTTGCTGGTTGCCAACAAAGCAGATAACGATAAAGTGGTTTCCAATGCGGTCGATTTCTATCAACTGGGATTGGGAGAACCGATGATTATCAGCGCTTATCATGGTATCGGGATAGCGGATTTGCTGGATAAAGTCATCTCGCTGCTCCCGGATGCTCCCGTGGTCGATGTATGCGAAGATATACTTAAAATCGCTATTGTCGGCAGACCGAATGCCGGAAAGTCCATGCTCTTAAATGCTCTGCTGGGGGAAGACAGGGCTATTGTCAGCGATATACCCGGCACCACTCGTGATGCTATAGACACATCTCTTGACTTTAATGGTCAAAATGTGTTAATTATTGATACAGCAGGTATACGGCGCAGGGGCCGTATCGACCGGGGTGTTGAACAGTACAGTGTGTTGCGCTCTTTTCGGGCAGTCGATAGGGCGGATGTTGTTTTGCTTGTTTTGGATGCTACCGAGTTAATTGCAGCGCAGGATATGCATATTGCCGGTTATGTTCAACAGGAAGCCAAGGGCATTATACTGATCGTTAATAAGTGGGATTTAGCAATGGAATTAACCGCTGCTGATTGTGATAAATTTATACGGGGGAAGGTGAAATTTTTACCTTATGCCCCCATTATTCAGATATCGGCTAAATTAAAACAGGGAACAGATAAAATAATTCCGCTGGCGGCGCGCATTCATACAGAAAGACACAAGCGTATATCTACCGGTGAATTGAACAGTGTCGTTCAGCGAATTGTGGCTTCACATGCGCCACCCAGAAGCGGCACCAGGCAATTGAATCTGTATTATGCCACTCAGGCTGAAACTAATCCTCCGACATTCGTCTTCTTCGTTAATGATGCCAAGCTGGTTCATTTTACATACAAGCGCTTTCTGGAAAACCATTTGCGTGAAGCTTTCGGTTTTGACGGCACACCCATACAACTTATTTTTAGACCGAGGGGTGAGCAATGATAACGTTGTTAATAGCCAAGTTCATACTGGTCGCTTTTATCGGCTATCTGTTGGGCTCAATACCTTTCGGTATCATTGTCAGCAAACGCAAGGCAAAAATAGATATTCGTAATTACGGAAGCGGTAAAACCGGCGGTACCAATGTCTTAAGAACACTTGGCAGGAAGGCTTTTATTCTGGTCGCATCCCTCGATATAGCCAAGGGTGCGCTGGCAGTAGTTATTGCCGGTTTCGTCATAGGAAAGGATTCCATGGCAATCGGCGAATACGGTTATCTCGGAGTAGTTTTTGGCCAGGCATTAGCCGGCTTGGCGGCGGTGGTCGGTCATATCTGGCCTATTTTTGCCAAGTTTAAGGGGGGGAGGGGTGTTGCAACTTTCTTCGGAGGTCTTATTGCCCTGTCTCCTTATGCCGGCCTGTTTGGAGGAGAGGCGCTTATTATTGCTGCCGGTATCACCGGCTTTGTTTCGCTGGGTTCTATAATAGGAGTAGTTGGGGCTTATACCATTCTTGTGCCGCTTGTCATAATGTATAATGAGCCGCTGGAATATTTAGCTTATACGCTGGTGGGTACGCTTCTCATTATTATTGTGCATCGTGATAATATCAAGAGATTACTTTCAGGAAAGGAACGAAGACTGGGGCAAAAGGCAGACAAGTGCGAGCCTAAAAACCTCAGTAACTCACTGACGGATATTTAATCGTCACTTAGTAGTTTATTATGCCGAAAGTTGCGATAGTAGGAACGACAGCCTGGGGAATAACCCTGGGGATGGTATTAGCCAATAAGGGTATCGATGTCAAGCTGTGGGCAAGGACTGAGGAAGAGGCTGACAGGCTGATTAAAAAAGGTCCCGACTCAAGACAACTCCCCAATGTTGTATTTCCACCGCAGATAAGCATTACCGCTTCGCCCGAAGACGCTTTATCCAATGTCACCGCGGTATTACTGGTGGTTCCATCTCAAACAATGCGTCAGAACCTGCTTGTAATAAAAAGGCATTTCAGTGAGTCTATGCTGGTTATAAATGCTTCCAAGGGTTTGGAATACGGCTCTAATAAGCGTATGTCGCAGGTAATTGCAGAAGAGATTCCTTCGGCTTGTCATCATAATATCTGCGTTCTTTCAGGGCCTAATTTGCATAAAGAAGTACTGGCAGGGCTTCCTGCTTCAGCAGTTGTAGCCGCAAAGAATCTAACTATTGCCAGAAAAGCACAGAAGCTGCTTGCCGCTCCCAACTTTTCTATTTATACCAACAATGATGTGGTCGGAGTAGAGCTTGGCGGTGCACTTAAAAACGTTATTGCGCTGGGTGCCGGAATGGTGGACGGGCTGGGCTACGGCGATAACGCCAAAGCGGCATTTATTACCAGGGGATTGACCGAGATGGCGGCGCTCAGCCTTGCGCTGGGGGCAAATCCCTTAACGCTTTCCGGTTTATCGGGTTTGGGAGACCTGATAGCCACATGTGCCAGTCCCTTAAGCCGTAATCACTACGTCGGTGCTGAATTGACCAAGGGGCGCAAGCTGCAGGATATCACATCTACTATGGCAGGAGTTGCGGAGGGCGTAGCCACAACGGCTGCCGTTAATGATATGGCTAAAAAACTGAAAATCGAAATGCCGATTGCGAAAAAGATGTATCAGGTGATGTATAACGGCGCCGATGCCAAACAGGTGATTGGCGAGCTTTTGGGTGCCGAAGGACGGCACGAGCTTTCAGGAAGACGCTGGAACTTGAAGAGTTTCCTCAGACGCCCCGGAAAAAATAACCATTCAAACGGCAAATAATCATAAAATCCGCTTTATAATCTACCCTTATATCAGTTAAGGAAACTTTTTCAATCAATCCGATCAGAAATTATGTCCAGTTATAGAGGCTGCAGCTTTGCCTGAGCCCTTGACTCCGGTATAGCAACAAATCCAATCGTCGTCGTGTATCAGAATTATGGTAATCCCACTCGCCTAAGCCCAGATGTATCAGGAAAGGGTCAAACGAACAGGATTTAATTATAGTCAATTTAATCTTCGCCGTTATGGTTCGACAGGCTTCCTTCGACAAGCTCAGGACAGGCTCTACAAACGGCTTTGGTTGGCTGGCAAACTATGAAAGGCTTTTCTGACATCCGTGCATTCTGATTCCATTTAAGGGCAAGGGTGGCTTTGATCTAGTATTATCCCGTATGGCAGAGTTTTATAAAAGAGGGAGTCTATCTATCTCGATATAATCAAAATGATGAATTGGGTTAGCAATTATTAGATATCTACCGCTGATTTAATTCTTATCACCTTTGGCAAAGCTCTTTTCGAGATCTTCGAATAATTTACGCTGT
>JAAYAZ010000234.1 GCA_012719115.1 Dehalococcoidales bacterium | reverse complement strand
CTTAACCAAAAGCAGTTTGTTATTATCAGGGCGCTATCGGATGAATGCGGGAATAAGGCAGAGAACTATTTCTATGATTACTTAAGTAAAATAGCTCCCCGGATATTATTCGAGATTGCTGTTAATTTAGCCTGCGGTTTGAATGATAAATAGCTTTGATAAATGTGTTACTGATCAGGCATTCAGGATTTTCCCCGGATAGAGATAATCTAAAACCATAAAGGTGGCTAATAGACTATTCGATTAGAAACTCTTTCAGGTTATCGGAATACTGAGAGAGATAACAGCACGGGTCTTGTATTAAACCTACATACAGACCGTCTTAAAATCCAGATACTGCTTCAGTATCATAGTACCCCCGCCTTCGGAAACGATTTTCTTAACACCGGAAGCATTCTTTACCAGCGACCCTGCCAGGTGAGTTACCGGCGTTCCGGTAAATACCGGTGGATACATCAGAGTTGAAGGCCCCAGTACAATAACAGCTCGCGGATTGCCAAGCCCTGCCATTAAATCATCAAACGTGTCCGTGATAATTGAGGTAGCGGTGATAATTGCCACGCTGCATTCTGCCAACTCTTTTCCTCCGTCTTCGGGGGAGATGGTTCCGGGCCTGTTGCTTTTAAGCTCCAAAACATCGAGCTTGCAGCCGGTCTGTTTCAGTTTGGGAATAACCGGACCGAAAAATCCCACCATTACCACCTTATCTTCAGCATTTACCCCGACCATATCAAAAGCATCCTTCTCGGCAAATTGCCGGCCGGGTAGTCCTGCAACCAGTGCATTGGCGGTTGCCAGCCCTATGGTACGTGAAAGGGGTTTTTCAGCCGAAACCAGCATTTCCAGAAGTTCTGAGGCAGGGCTGCCGGCCAGTTTTCCGGCTCTGTTTTCGTGGGTGCAGTTGCCGGAATCGTTATGAGCCGTCCACGCTACCCCCATATTGCCGTTATCCAGATGCACGCTGGAATATCCGAGCCCGATGCGTATATCAGCTACTTTTATTCCTTCCGATACCGGATGTAAGTGAGATACTATTTTGCCTTGAATTGAATTGTCCATTAGAACTGCTACCTCTTGTTAAATAATGTAAAGATGTGGAACTGTGATAATTTATAACACTCACAGTATATTCGTGTCAATATTACGGGAAAACAGCTGCTAATCGTCTATTTTATCATTATTCTCTAAATGAATTATTGCGGATTTATAGCTGTTGCAAAGATAAAACTACTTAAGATTTTCCAGCCTTTTTTGCAGCCCTGCTGTTACAATTTCCAGGTGGCGGGGTTTATCGACATCCATCCCTGCTTCGGCAAAGGGGCATATAACGGCTTTTCCGGTAACTTTTAAATTCTTTGATATATTTCTTTCAGCCCTTGTAAGTGTCAATTGCCCGATTATATAAAGAAAAAGAGTACCAAAACCGATTAGCGCTGCCTGTTTTGGGGGGCTTTTGCGCGCCTCTGCCAGTTTTTTACGCATACCTTTATTTTCTTCCAGTAAAATACGCAAACTGAATACGTGCAGGTCGCTGCCGCAAAGCTTTATATCCTTGAACTTAATGTATGTTCTGCAGGAGTTCGGAAATCTTTTCTCCATAACCTGGCGGGAGATAACATTATAAAACATATCTTTGTTTTCGCCCTGCGTTGCGTTTATTATCCAGTCGACCATTTCACCGGTAACCATCGGAATATCGGAGGATACAAAAAGAGCGTGCGTGGCCTGTTTATTGACCTGTGCCACTTTTTTGGCGCCGGCGCCCAGATTTTCGGTAAGCCCGGCGTGGTCGGCTACAAAATAAACTTTTTTGGAGCAGTGAACGTGGCAGTCATTCGGCAATCCTACTATGATTACATTATCAACCGATTCGGAATCCGATAATGCATCCAGTACCCACTGTATCATCGGTTTTTCGCAGATTTCCAGCATTGCTTTCGGCATGCCCCCGGTGTACGGATACAGCGGTTCTCCCGGTTTGGGAGTGCCTCCGGCTAAAACGATTGCATCCATGATATGATTTTCCTTCGCAGTTTTATCCTAATTCAGTTTTTGAACGCTGGCTTTAAACCCGATTTTATCCAGTAGCAGGTTGTATTCTTCCATATCGAGTTTGCGCCCTTTTCCGGAAATGGCAATCAGTGCCGCTTCGATTACATTTGTGCCGAAAGAGCGCCCTTCGAGTACCGGCATAGTCGTTACCAGGTATTTTACCCCGCATTTTTGAAATAATTCTACATCCTGCGGCGTGGTGGTATTTGTAACTACCACTTTCCCGCTCATATCGTCGGGCATATAGCGTTTTATGTAATGGCAATCTCCGGCGATTACTGTAGCCTGTTTAAAATATTTTGCTTGCTTGGGCTTTCTTTCTTCCTGTTTTTCGCCGGTGGGATATATCCACTTAAACGGAAGGCGACCTGCTACGGGCATCAGCAGGGAAGCGAGCACTTTAAGCTGTTTTATTGAACGAATGGGTATGGGAATGCCCAGTGAAAACATCAAGTCGCCGAAAACGCAATCATAACCGGCATTGGTAAAACTTTCTGTCAGCCCCCAGCGGTCGGTGCCGGTCATTATAAAAGCCTTTTTCCCGCCCGACTGTGCGATATAATCCCCGAGTTCGGCTTCCAAAACAGTGCCCACTCTCTCTTCAAGGGTATTTTTCAAACCTGCCCCGTCTGCCACCGGTGTCTTTTTTATGTAACGTATCAGCTTCATTGCGGAATAAAGCGGGTGCCACTTCCCGTCTACAAGGACTCCCAGGTCGGCTCCGCCCACACCGAAGGCATCCACCTTGCCGTCCAGTTCGGCAAATTTCAAGGCGGCGGCGGTCATATCGCCGTCGGTGCCGATACGTTCGATACTGATATCTTCACCCAGTAAATTGATAACAACTTTTTTATCGCGTTTCGATGAACCGATGCTGATGCTTACTGCTCTTTTCAAAATTTATAACCTTTCAAAGAAGCAAAAAATGCGATTTTATATTGCATATCTGCTACATTACTTTTCTTATTCTTGCCCAGGAGCTTCCCAGAAGCACGAACGGGTTGGTTATCCTGCCGTGGATTTTACCCTGCTCCAGAGCGGTCAGGAAATCATTTTTGTTGCAAAATTCGGGCATCTCTATGTATGTAGAGCCGATTTCGTTAACGGTATGAGCATCGCTGCCGGCGCTTTTGGCTTTTTTGTATTTATCAGCGGCTGCAAGCGATGTCTTTGAGAACCAGGGCAGAGGGCTGCGGGCGTTAAATACCTCTATTATATCGATATCATCGATAAATTGCTCCAGATTTTTTCTGCCCAGACCGTGGCGGTTGGGTTTATCGAAGGGGTGGGGAACGCAGACCAGCCCGTCCTGTTCTCGGATACGTGATATGGCTTCGGCAAAGGGGATTTTATTGGGTACGGACTCTTTTAGGAACATTCCCATTACTTCACCGTGGGGAGTCATTATCTCTTCTGCTATGATTACCTGAAACGGTGCCATCTGCTGTATTTTTAACGCGCCTTCGGCAGTGCCGTGGTCTGCTACGGCGATACAGTTGATTCCTGTATCCAGACAACGTCTGATTATATCTTCAGGTCTGTTTAGGCAATCATAAGAATAATTGCTGTGGACATGTAAATCGGCTTTTAACATATTTTCCTGCATCCTCAACGACAATCTAAACCGAGCCTGATAACGGATGGCAGGAAAGATTCCATCAATGCTCAGACAATAACCGTCGAAACCTGTGGTGAAACTGCGGGGGTGATAACTACACTTAAATAAAGAAATATTATTTCAGGTCAGCTACAGCCACGTTGTCTAAAATTATAACATATTTAATAACCGGCATCGAATAAAAATAAAATACAGGCGGATAACGCTGCTGTTGTCACTCTCCCCAGCGGTACTTTTTATTTTGTTTCAGCTTATCGATTTCGCAGTTTGAACATAATCCGTTGTGGCAGCAAATTACACCATCGCATTCGGTACAGCGCCATTGCTCCCGCTGCTTTTCCAAAAACATATCCATTCCGTACTCTTTAATAAATGTGAGGTTTTCTATCATGCTCATATGATATTTTGTGCGGTAGCGTTTATCGAGGGCTTTCAAGCGGGTGCAGGGGAAGTCCTTGCACTGGTAGCAAAATCTTACCAGTCCTTTGCCTACAAGCCTGCAGTGTCCGCTCATAAAGATGCAGTTTTTTCCGCGCGGTATGCAACCCGGGCAATACATCCGCTTAAACCCTTGCTTATCAAGGTCGTTTTTCAGCGCCTGATAGTTTATACACAATCCGCAGTTCATACCGCAGGGAGCAATCAGTTGTTCTTCCATATTCATCATTTTTTATTTTAATCAGTTTAGATTATTTCCGGTGATATATAGACGGGCAGCTCGATTATAACTGAAGCGCCTTCGTCAGCATTGTTTTCAGCCCAAATTCTGCCGCCGTGCTCGGTTATTATGCCGTGGCAGATACTCAAGCCGAGCCCCGTCCCTTCGCCTACTTCCTTGGTGGTGAAAAAAGGAACAAAAATATGTTTAAAGTTTTCCTGTGGGATTCCGGGTCCTTCATCGCTAAAAGTGATACGAATGAAATCTCCCTTTTTTTCACTTGTGATGGTAAGATTCCCCTTTTTATGAGCTTTTAACATAAAGAACTCGGCATTTATGATTATATTAAGAAAAACCTGTTGTAACTGCAATGCGCTTGCCATGATTTCGGGCAGATCAGTTAAAAGGTATGTAGTTGTTTGTATATTGTTTAATTTTTGTTCTGTTGTGCGTAACCTAAGTGTTTTTTCGATTACTTCATTAACATTGGTATGGGTTTTTTCTTTGTGATGCTTTCTGGAAAATGTAAGCAGGTTTTCTACGATTTTTGCGGCGCGTTCCGCCTCACTGTGAATAATACCGATATCGTCCAGCACGTCATCGGGCAGTTCCCTCTCCGTCAGCAGTTCGGAGAAGCCCATCATACTTGTAAGCGGATTATTGAGTTCATGAGCTACCCCGGCTGTTAACTGTCCGATAGAAGCAAGTCGGTCTTGAGCTATCAATTGCTCCTGCATTATGTTTCGTTGAGTGATATCTCTTACAAATACAACCATTCTGCCGCCGCCGATATCCAGATAGTTAACGCTGACTTCGACATCGACAACATTGCCGTTTTTATGCCGGTGGCGGGTTTCAAAACGGTCTTTTCCTTCCTTCATTATTTTTTCGATGTGAGCTGCCACATTTTCCGGGCTTTCGGCTGCCTCGATGTCGAAAATACTCATTTTCAACAGTTCGTCTCTGCTATACCCGACCGTTTGGCAATATGCATTGTTTATATCCAGTATTCTGCCCTGCATATCCGTAAGCCAGAATCCGTCTGCTGTGGTCTGAAGAATAGTGCGGTATTCCAGCTCCTGACGCTTGCGTTCCGTGATGTTGCGCAAAACGGTCATCCATCCTAATTGACGCTTGAGTGTATCACGCATGGGGACTACTTCAAGCTCGTATATGCGCTCCTCATTTTCAAATGTCAGCGGCAGCTCAACACATCCCTTGTAGTCGGGTAAAAAGCGGTCTGTTATCACTTTTAAGGGGGAATCTTTGTCGATTATATTACCGATACTTTTATTATCCAGTCCGAAGAGCGCCAGTGCGACCGGGTTGGCTTCGAGAAGGCGGTTATGCATATCGAAAGCCATCATTCCGTCTTCCATATGCTCAATGATAAATCGGCGCGTAAAGGGTATTGTTTCAAGCAACTGGAATCGCATTAATCCCAAAATGATAAATATTCCCGAAATAGCAAACATTACAGGAGTCAGGTCTTTACGGGGGAGTGAGAGTAAGTCGAATATATAAATGACATTCCATAGAAGCGGTAAAATGACTGCAATTATTAGCGATATTGCCTGTCCTCTATATAAACGTGAGCCGGTAAAAAGTCTTCGTATCAGTATTATTGCCGCACCGATAACAAGCATGTAATTGTGTGCAGCCGTTATCCAAAAAAATAAGCCATAAGTTTTCATAGTTACCGTAAAAGGTCCGGATTCGGACAGGTATTCGTCGTACCACATCAGGTTATGAGCGTCATTGGTCCACACTAAAATAATGGTAAGCAGGGGTATGAAGCAGAATACCGATACCCTCCATCCGGTAATTCGAGGCTTATCGGTTGTATAATGCAGAGCAAAAAAGAATAATGCCACCGGCACACTCATAGAGCCGATATAGCCGATATTGTTGAAAAACATTTGCTGTTCCAGAGTATTACTGTGAGATTCGAGGAAGAAACCGAAAGTCCAGATGAATGTGGCAACAGCCAAAGCTATCATCGCGATTGCACCCGGTACCCTTCTTCGCCTTATTGTTAGAAAAGCGATAAGAGGAGTGACCAGCAATGAAGCTATCATCGCGGTTTGATAGAAGATATAATAAGCTGTATCCACAAAAGTACCTTGCTGCAATATTACTGCAACACAAGAGTGACAGTCAATAAGTTTTTCGAAGAATTTGCGATTAACTCCAAAGGGAAGTAGCAACCTGATATTTTAGCCGTCACTCCTGCATTCATTTTTGTCCTATTGCCGTTACCAAACACTATTCTTCCCTTGACAAACGGGGCTTTGATATTTTATTATTGCAATAAGTTGCAATAAGGGTTTGGATATATAGGTAATCCTATATATATTTTTTTAATTTGATAGTGCAAATAGTTGCAATTGGTAATAAATGCAACAAGCTGGGAGGAAATATATGGACAGGGAATTATGGGAAAAAGCGGTCGCATTCCACGGGCATGAATGCCCCGGGCTGGCAATCGGATTCAAGGCATGCGAAGCAGCCTTTGAAAAAATGGGAATCGGAATCTCCGATGACGAACAAATCGTCTG
>JAAYAZ010000233.1 GCA_012719115.1 Dehalococcoidales bacterium | reverse complement strand
TCCTGTCCGCTCATTCCGGGCATCCGAATATCTAAAATTACTACGTCATAATCATTAATAGTTATTTTTTGCAGGGCTTCGTATGGATCGCCGGTTGTATCCACCACATAATCGGAATTATCAAGAATAGATTTTATAAAATGCCTTACTGTTACTTCATCATCAACAATCAGCACATATATTTTTTTTATATTTTCTTTGGTTTTTAATAGCGGAGCACTTTCAATCGATTCATCTTCAGGGTAACTTTCTGTAATAGGCAGTTCTATTTGAAAAGTAGCACCCTCATTTAATTCACTTTCAACAGAAATAGTTCCGCTGTGCTCTATAATTATTGAACGTGAAAGGCTTAAACCCAAACCGGTTCCCTCTCCTACGGGTTTGGTGGTGAAAAATGGCTGGAACAGTCGTTTCATATTTTCTTCTGAAATACCCAAGCCGTTATCCCGGAACGATATAGTTATTTTGTCATTTAACTTTTTAGTTTTGATTCTCAATTCACCCGGCTTGCCCGTCTTTTTCATGGAATATTCTGCATTAACAATTAAATTTAAAAATACCTGCTGAATTTGCCCCGGGTCGATAGTTATTAATGGTAAGGTTTCATCGTACTCCGTAATAACATTTATGTTGTTGGTTTTAAGCACATAACTTCGCATATTAAGTGTATTAGCTATCAGATCATTGATATTAACCATTGCTCTTACCGGCTTATTCTGTCTGGCAAAAGTAAGCAGTCTTTTAACTATATCAGCCACTCTTCTGCTACCGTCTGCGATGATTTCGACCTGTTCTCTCATATCTTGCGGGAGTTCTCTCTCCATAAGCATATCGGAAAAACCGATAACCCCGGTTAGCGGATTGTTAATTTCGTGTGCAATACCGGCCGCCATTTCTCCCACGGAAGCAAGACGGCTTGATATCTCAGCTTTTTTAACCTGTGTAATATCTCTCATTATGTGAACGGAACCGATTATTATATCACTCGAGTCCTTGATAGGGGATACGGTTATTTCGAAATACCTGCCAAGCTCATCATGATGCATCTCAATAGTAGATTCGTTATTAGTATTCAACATTTTTACGTGCGGGCAGTCAGGTATAGGATGGTCGCTTTGGTGCACTATTTGATAGCAGGGTTTTCCGATAATGTCATCCGGGTTGATATTAAAAAGCTCGGCATACGCTTTGTTGATGCGGAGTATTTTAAAATCCCTGCTTTGAAGAGAGACCGGCATTGGAATAGAGTCGAAAGTTATCTGCCATTCGTCGGCAGCCTGTCTTAATCTTTCTTCCGTTCTTTTTCGCTCAATAATATCATCGGCTATCAGAATCCAACTCCGTAGTGATATTGCAGCAACCGGTGCGAGCCCTTGTATAAGAAACAAATCGTCGGATGAATACCGCTGTTTTGTGATTTTGGGAGATAGACAGATATATCCGATTTCTTTGCCATCCGCTATAAGAGGGATTAAAAACTCGACATCTGGGTTTACTAAAATAGCAGAGTTGGGAAAGATAATACGGGGGTTGCGATTCGAAAGCAGGCTTTTTAAATCTCTCTGCCGTTCCTCTTCGTTGAAGCTGCCGGTAGCCGCAACAACACTGCATTCCCCCTCCTTGGTTGTAGTAAGCAGGCAAGCTCCGTTAAGGTTGAATCTTTCTGTCAATATATTCACGATAAGAGTAGAACCGGTACTTATATCAGTTATCGAATTAAGTGATGAGCTCAGTTCACGCAGGGTTTGCTGGTAGTCGTATTTATCTTTGTAAAAGAATTTATCTATTATGAAGGTGATTCCGTTTTTAACCGGTCCGAAAAGCATACTTGCAGCGAGCCCCATCAGCACAGCTATTAAAACAGCCTGTAATACTGTTAATGGTTTTACATAAAAGAGCATCAGTATGATAAAAAATGAGAAAATTGAAGCAATTACAATTGAAATAATAAGGTATATTACACTCCGCCTGATAAATATGTTTATATCCAAAAGTTTTTGAGTCATTACGGCATAACCCATGCCGATGGGGATAAAGGCAATAAAAATAACCGTAAAGCTGGCAGATATTAGAATGTCACCTGTAATCATTGACGGTAAAATACTGAGTAGCAGAAAAGGAAGTACGGCAGCGATACAAAAATACAATAATAATTTCATTTGTTGACGTGTTCTGGGGAAGACGGCGCTAACATAATTGTAGATAGCCACACCGATAACTGCCAGAAATGCAATTACTAATTCTATAGACCTGATAGAACGGAACCCCATCATTGGCTCTCCATTGTAATGACCAATAAAAGGATAAAGAATCAATGTTATTATTGCAGGTAAATAAATAAGAAATGTATAGGCATTATGCCTTAACCTATTTCTTTCTTCAGGTAGTACTAAGAAAAAATGCAGCAGAAACCATGGTCCCAATGTAGTTGCAATAACGGCAAGATGTGCGGCAAATGGAATTCGTACAACTCCGGCTACGTTACCGATTATTGCCAGCCCAAAAGCTAATGAACATAATAACAGTAGAATGGCGATTAAGCTTCTCGGTTTGTTAACAAAAACGTAAAAAGCTGTCAGCCAAAAAACTACACATACTATTAAATATGGAATTATTTCGGTTATATATTGGGGTGGTGGAGGGGTGTTTTCTACGGTAAGGGAAATTGTTTTACCTGTGTTGTCTTGCACAGTCAAATCTGTCAGCGTTATGCCAAGGAATTGTTTTTGCTTTTCATACGGCTGCAAAAAATCGTTTGCCGGTTGTCCGTTAATGGTGACAGGAATATCTCCTATTTTTATACCGGCCTGTGCCCCTAAACCGGCAGAATCCAGGCTTTGTACAGCCCATCCACCGTCGGTCAAATGCAAAGAAACTCCGATATAAGCTTTATTGAGGCTGCCGAAGAAGAAAACTAATGAGATGACTATGATTATAAAACCGAAAAGTGCAACTGCAACTTCCCGCTTATGATTAAATATACTTGCTGTAATAGATTTGCCTGAAGCATTATTGGTAGTGTGCTGGGGGAAACTCATTGTAGGAATATCCTCATTTTATCTATATTAACACCATTGCTTTCTGCCTTTTCGGCGGCTTCTTTTGCTGATAATCTATATGATTCCGTTATAATAGCTGAATAATGCATAGCCCCTGTGTTGGAGAGAATATCTGAGATATTATCTACTGAAAGCTCGTCGCCGGATTGGTTTTGGTAATATTGTTCTAATTTATCGTGTGTGAAGCTTTCCGTTTGTGACAGGGCAAATATTACCGGGAATGTTATTTTTTTATTTATAATATCATTTTTGCTTATAATACCGGCAATATCGTTTGTTATTTGTAACATCATTCCAAGGTTGTAACCAAAATTTTTGAATAAACCAAGTAATTCATTATTATCGGTGGCTAGTAAAGCACCGGTATAGCAGGAGCATTCAATTTGTGATGCTGATTTTAAGCTCAGGATATCCAGGTATTCATTTTCTGAAATATCTAATTTATTGCCCTGTGATAAATCCAGGTGTTGACCTGTACAGGCTTTAAGATAATAGTGATTAATGGTATCCAGAATACGTACTATTTTAGAATCGTTTACTTGTTTTTCTTTAAGCCCGGCAATAGCTTTTTCACCCAATACCAGAAGCGTAGTAGCAATATTATTTGTTATTGCCACGCCATATCGGGAAGATAACGACAGGGGAGCGTCATTGTCTTCAATGTCATCAAAGACATCACCGGCAGCTAAAAAAAATTGAAGGGATGCACAAAGCGGTATCGCTGAAAAAGTAATACCACAAATAGACTCACAGGCAATGAGCGGTAACAAAATCCAAGGGGACTCACGTTCATTTGCGACAGACAACCCGCGCCTGCTTACTGACAACGGTTCCCTTAGCAAACCGCCAACTTCTTCAGGTAATAAGGAAATATAAAATTCTATTTCCTTGCGCAATAACTCTCTGTGTATACCATCATTCATTTAGATGGAACTTAAACATTTAGATTGAAGTATGAGCTACATCCAGAATATGGCTGCTTCAATACCAACGGCTAATGCAGGGGAATCGGAGGTAGCCAGTCCGTATCTGCTGCTGGTG
>JAAYAZ010000232.1 GCA_012719115.1 Dehalococcoidales bacterium | reverse complement strand
ACTGGCTGTTGGTTGCTAAACGCCTCAGACGGTATTCTGTTGTTGCAGGTAACGCAATAACAATACCGGAGTTTCTAAGTAACAGGTATAGAGAGAATAAAAAAGTCATACTGGGTATTGCAGCGGTATTTATTTTGGTGTTTTTCTCTGTATATGCTGCCAGTTGTTTTGTAACATTCGGAAAACTTTTCAGCACATTGTTCGATGTAAGTTATCAGCCGATTATGATATTTGGCGCTTTTATCGTAATACTTTATACACTAATCGGTGGTTTCCTTGCTGAAAGCGTATCTGATTTTGTTCAGGGTATTGTAATGATACTGGCATTAACTGTTGTTACAATAGCCGGTGTTTCCGCTGCAGGCGGTATTTCGGAAGTTATCCAAAACGCAAAGAGTATCCCCGGATTTTTTGACTTCTTTGGAATTGCTTCCCCTCAGGTTGTAGACGGAGTTCAACAGGTATCCGGAACAGGGGAAGCCTTGTTCGGAGCCGCGGGGACATACGGATTTCTCACTATTATTTCCACTCTTTCGTGGGGGCTAGGATATTTCGGTATGCCTCAGGTATTACTTAGATTCATGGCTATAAATAAACCTGCCGAATTGAAAAAGTCCAGAAGAATAGCAGTTATTTGGTGTGTAATTTCACTTTTTGCCGCTGTTGCTATTGGAATTATAGGTAGGGCACTGTATCCTACGGAATTGCTGACCCAGAGCGCTTCTGAAAGTATATTTATTATAATGTCGACCGGATTGCTGCCGGCATTTGTAGGAGGAATATTTCTAACCGGAATATTAGCGGCTACAATGAGTTCTTCGGATTCATATTTACTGATTGCGTCTTCGGCATTTGCAAAGAATGTATATCATGGAATTATGAAAAAGGATGCTACCGATAAGCAGATAATGATGATTACCAGAATAACATTACTGGTAGTCGCAATTGTCGGTGTTATTATCGCTTTGGACGAAAACAGCGTCATATTTAAAGTGGTTTCATTTGCCTGGGCCGGATTCGGGGCAACATTCGGGCCTATAGTACTGTTTTCATTGTTCTGGAAAAAAACAACAAGAGCCGGAGCAATCGCCGGTATGTTAACCGGCGGCGGAATGGTATTTATATGGAAACTATTGCTTAAACCTATCGGCGGAGTATTCGGCATTTACGAATTATTACCTGCATTCCTATTATCATGTCTGGCAATTTTTATTGTATCAAGGCTTACAAAAGAACCCGAGCAGGAAATTATGGAAGAGTTTCAAATGGTTGCGGATGAGAAATAAAGGACAATGCTGGTAACCAGCTAAAGTAAATATCACCGATTATTAACAGAGCCATCCCAAAAAGGTGGCTCTGTTATCTTATTCTATTTAATCTGTTGTATTGTAAGGAAGATTTATACTTTCCGAGTGGCAAGGCACAAGTACAACTATATTCCCCCACTCAATCTTAAATTAACTTAACGTTAGCGGCGACAATTCTTCCGCAATGATGGATAAGGCTTTCGGTCCCCTTCTTTGTATTTTGCCCCTTACCAGCAACCAGCCCTCTCTGAATAAAATGTTCCCGTATTTTTCCTGAACGTCATTAAAAACAGTGATATCGGCAATACCGGTGCCGTCCTCCATTATGATATACATAACCCGCTTTCCGTTTCTGGTAGGCGGTGTCTGGTAGCGGATTACCGAGCCGGCAATGCTGACTGTATTTCCGGTACTTTTATCCTTCAGGTCTTTCATATGTGTAATGCCGGCATTGATGTTGAAGAAGTTGAGCGGATGTGAAGAGATATCCAGCGAAAGCAACTTGCGCTCGATAAATATATCTGCTCCCCGGCTGCCTTTTGATTTTTCCGGCGTGGCAGCCTCAAATATGTCAATATCCGCAAACATCGGTAAGCTGCCTTTTAAATACTTGTGCTTTAGATTGAAAAGCTTTGGAATTTCAGATAATAACCCGTCTGCCGTACCGAAAGCCGAGCAGGCGCCGGTTTTAATAAGATTCTCTGCCGAGTTACGATTTATACCAACCCTTAATATAAAATCTCTGAATGAATTAAAATTCGATTTATCCCTTTCACTTAATATCGATTCGATAGCTTCGGATGAGAGGCCTTTAAGCTGCATAAAGCCGATTCTGATAGCATTCCCTTCAACAGAATAATCTCTAAGTGAACGATTGATATCAAGCGGCAATATTTTCACACCGCTTCTTTTAGCCTCAGCCAGCAGCACACGAGGCGGGTAATAACCCATCGGCTGGTTAGATAATATAGCGGCAAAAAACTCTGCCGGATAATGGCATTTCAGCCACAAGGTCTGGTAAGCCAGTTCGGCATAGGCGGCGGCGTGTGCTTTGCAGAATCCATAGGCGGCAAAGGCTGCCAGTTGTTCAAATACCTTTTCGGATATTTTCCGGCTCACTCCGTTTTTGGCAGCGGACAAGATAAAAGACTTTCTCATCTTTTCCATTTCCTCCCCGGAACGGTCATGGGTCATCGCCCTTCTGAACCCATCCGCTTCGGCATAGCTCATACCGGCAAGGTCGTGTGCCACTTTCAAAACCTGCTCCTGATACAGGATGACACCCAGCGTTTCGTCTAAGGCATTTTTCAGCTTCGGATGAAGATATGTCACCGCTTTTTTACCGTGGCGGCGCGGCAGATAGTCCTTATCCATATTGGATTTGAGCGGCCCCGGCCTTACCAGCGATATCGAGATAATGATATCCTCGTATCGGTCCGGTAATAATCTTCCCGCCATTTCACGCTGGGCAGGGGATTCCAGTTGAAAGGCGCCGATAGCTTTACCTTCCCTTAGTATGGCAAACGCTTGGGTGTCGTTGCGGTCTATATTATCAAGGTCTATATCTATATTGCGGTTTTTTTTGATATTTGTAATGGTATCTTCAATCACAGTAAGAGTAGGCAATGCCAGCAGGTCCATCTTGACGATACCCAGTTTCTCGATATCGTCCTTGTCGTATTGACTGATGATATCCCCGCCGCTCGAATATTCCAGCGGGACCATACCTGACAGCTTTTCATCTCCGATTAATAAACCGCCCAGGTGCACCGAAAGGTGTTTGGGAAAGCCGTCAATCGAAGCGCACATCTTGAAAAAATCCTCCATTTCGGGACGGTGATAGATATCGCTGTTCTTCAGTTCGGGACGGGTATCCATCTTTTGTAAAAGTTGTGCCGCCGATAGCCAGTGGATTCCTGCGCAAGCCTCTTCAATTATTTCTTTAGGAAGTGCGAGCGCCTTTCCGACATCCCTGATTGCCCCCCTTGCCATATATGTGTTAATTGTTCCGATGCAGGAAACATTTTCGGCACCGTACCTGTCGTATATATAATTCCTGACCTCGTCACGACGCCTGCGGTCCATATCCAGGTCGATATCGGGTGGTTCCCGCCTTAATTCATGCATAAAGCGTTCGAAGAGCAGGTTATGCTTTACAGGGTCTATGGTGCTTATCCCAAGAGCATATACCACCAGACTGTCTACGGCGCTACCCCTCGCCTGGCACCTGATATTGCAAGCTCTTGCCCACCTGACTATATCCCAGACAACCAGGAAGTAGCCGCAAAAACCGAGCTTTTCAATTGTTGCCAGTTCGTATTGCAATCTTTCCATAACCGATGGGGATAATATCTCATATCTTTTTCGGACGCCTTTTAAAGCTATTTTCGAAAGATAAGAGGATTCGGTTTCCCCTTTGGGAACGCCAAATCCCGGGAAATGCAACTTCCCCAGTTCCGGCTCGAAATTGCACCTGCCGGCAATTTCTGCAGTCATTTCGATAGCCTCCGGAATATCCGAAAACAACCCTTCCATTTCTTTAGCAGATTTGAGGTATTGCTCCACGGTGCGAAAGTCGTTTAACTTTGATACAGGAATGTTTTGGTCGATGGCATTCAACAGTTCTTTTATCCTATATCTGTCCATATCGGCGTAGTGGACATTGTTGGTGGCAACAACGGGCAATCCTTTTTCATTGGCAAATTCGATTAACCGATAGCTGTTTGCCATATACTCTTTTTGAGGGTAACGGATAAGTTCTATAAAGAAATCATTGCCATAGACTTCGCGATAGAAATCAGAGGCGGCGTTTACATCATCAATTTTGCCGTTATTCAGAAGGACAGGCAATTCCCCTTTATCACAGCCGGAAAGAGCTATCAACCCCTCGTTATATTTAGAAAGCATTTCTTTTGAGGCAAGCGGAGCTTTCCCCCTGTTTGACAGGTGTGCCTCTGTAATCAAACTGCAAAGATTGGAATAACCCTGCTTGTTTTTACACAAAAGCGTGAGGTGATGCCCGCCTTCTAAGGATAGTTCTACGCCGATTATAGGTTTTATATCCAATGCTTTCGCTTTTTCGTAGAAACGGATAGCACCGGTCAATCGGTTGTGGTCTGTTAAAGCAATAGCGGGCATTTTAAGCTGTTCTGCCTTCTGCAACAGGTCGTCAATGGTGGAAGCTCCGTCGAGAAAGCTGTATTGTGAATGTACGTGAAGATGAATGAAGTTCATTTAGGTATCCTAATCGAGAACACGTGACAAAAACCATGACTTTCCCATTTTATAAAGTTCATATGTACAGGTAGAGGAATTAGTGGCATCCACCTGCACAAAGAAGCGCAGGGTATTTCCTGCCCACCAGTCGGCAGGTTCACGCCACCAGTTGATAACCTCGTTAACCCGGTAGAGCCGTTTTCTCCAGATAAAAGCGGTGATTGAGGTGTCTTCATCAACCTGTTTTTGATGTACTTTTACCGGTTCACCGATAAGTTTTGCCACATTTCCTCCTTGAGATTATAATTATAATAGAACAATAGTTCTAAATCAAGCGTTTTTGACGACAATTTGCAAAGGTGTCGTATAATTAGATAAGGGAAAGCTTAAATGAGCAAGCAGGGCAACATATATATCGGGACATCGGGATGGTCGTATCCGTCCGGCGAAGGAACGTGGAAAGGTTATTTCTATCCTTCCGGCAAGATAAACGAGCTTGAATACTACAGCCGTTTTTTCAATACGGTGGAAATCAACAGCTCTTTTTACAGGCCTCCCAATCCGGGTTATGTTTATAACTGGGCAAAACGTGTTCCGGATGGTTTTCTTTTTACTGTCAAGCTGTGGCAGAAGTTTACACATCCGAAAATGTTTACCGAATCAACCGGTAGGGAAGCTACCATTTCCCGCGATGATGTCGATATTTTTAAACGAAGCATCGAGCCCCTTTCGCAAAGCGGAAAGCTGGGCGCTTTGCTGGCTCAGTTTCCTCCCGCTTTTAAAAACGATGAATACGGCAAGCAAATTCTTAATGCAATAATTAATACATTTTCGGAATACCGTCTGGCAGTAGAATTACGCCATCGCAGCTGGAGCGATGACAGCAATATATCTCAAATGCTTAAAAACAATAATGTAGCGTGGGTGAATATCGACGAGCCAAAATTCGAATCGTCCGTGGCTTCGGATACTCCTGTTACATCCGATATGGCTTATTTTCGCTTTCACGGCAGGAACAGGGAGAACTGGTGGACCGGAAATAATGAAACACGCTATAAGTATCTTTATTCAGATAATGAAGTAGAGGAGCTTACGAACAGAGTAAGCGCTGCTGCCGTTGGCACAAAGCTATTGTTTGCTTTCTTTAATAATCACTGGCAGGGATATGCCCCGCGCAATGCAGTATCGATGATTAATAAATTACAGTTACCATTTAGAGTAATACCGGTTCAAAATAGGCTACCGTATGACAATGCTTGACATAATATATTACTATTCTTAAAATATTTTTGCATTTTTAAGATTGTGATAAAAGTTATATTCAATTACGGCTAAAACATTGGTAATATTAATAGGTCGTTTATTTATGCTTACCCGGGGAAAAATATTTTAGTAAGGGAGACAGAGGAAATGGAGTTATCTAATCTGACTGATTCAACCGGAGTGATTGTTATGAATGGCATATTGAATGCTGAAAGCGAGGAGATTCTTAATAAATCAATAGAAGAGGCAGCGCAGAAGAGGTTAAGCAAGGTAGTTCTTGACTTCAGGCCTGTTGATCATATGACGAGTCTTGGTGTAAGTAATCTGGTTAAATTAACTTCTATTGCCAAGAAAAAGAAAATTAAATTGTTTGCCTATGGATTAAGCGATCGCTACCGCGAGATATTTAACATGACTTGTCTCGATAATGCCATCATTGCAGTTGGCGGAAAGGAAAACTCTGACTTATTAACTAAAGATGAAATTGATAAACTGAATAAGTTGGAAGTTACGGCAGGTAAACAATCTGATGAAGGCTGGGCACCTTTTATAGAGAAAATTAAAGTCACCGAAAAACCTGAAGGCGCTCTTGTAAAGAATATGGATAACAGACGATTGCAAGCCCAAATTAAGGGCTTTGGCAAGATGTGGCAGAAAACCTTCCGGTTGATGATAGATAAACCCGAGTTTAGTCCTGAGGATATCATAAATAAATTAAAAAAGAATTTTGTTGCTTTTCAGGTTCCTGAAAACTTCTTTTTCCCTACCAGTAAAGGTTTGACCCCCGGTGCGCTGGTGTTTATCGATTCAGCCACTCCGGGCGGCGTTGTAAGTACCGGGATTTACGTTCTCTATATGGACGATACCAGCTTTACCTATGTCACTCCTCAAGGCCATCCGGAAGCCGGTTGGATTACATTCAGTGCCAAGGAAGAAGAAGGTAAGATAAGGCTTCAAATACAGGGATTAGTCAGGGCATCCGACCCGTTCTTTGAAATAGCATATGCTATCGCCGGTCAGGCTTTCCAGGAGAAGATCTGGTTGAATGTATTGACACAAATGGCGAAACATCTGGAAATCGAAGATAACGGGCAAATGGTTAAATATAAACCAGCCAATTATTGCCAGTGGGGTAAATGCGGGAATATCTGGTATAACGCCCAATTAAGGTCGCTTCCGCTGAATTTCACCAAGTTATTGCCTATGTCTAAAAAGGTAAAGGAAAAGAGAATCAGCGGCGGTTATCGATAATCGATATGTCTCAAACAGCAATAGTTATAGGTTCCGGACCTAACGGACTGGCGGCAGCTATTTGTTTGGCCAAAGCCGGGCTTGAGGTTAGTATATATGAAAAAAATGCAGTTATCGGTGGCGCATGCCGTTCCGAAGAACTAATTAAAAAAGGAATCATAAACGACGTGGGTTCAGCCGTACACCCTATGGTGGCGGCTTCCCCTTTTTTTAAGAGTCTGCCGTTATCTGATTATGGGCTGAAGTGGATACATTCACCGGTTGTTGTGGCTCACCCTCTTGATGACGGCACGGCAGTTGCAATCTATAAATCGATAGAAGAAACCGCATCTAATCTTGACGTTATCGATAACAAATCTTATCAAAAATTGATGGAACCTCTGGCGAATAACTTTCAGATACTTATCGAAGAAATAATGCAAGTTCCAAGTATTCCGTGGCGTCACCCGTTTATAATGATGAATTTCGGGCTTAATGCCTTGTTTTCCGCCAGGGGACTGGCTGAAATGAAGTTCAAAGGCAATAGAGCCAGGGCATTATTTGCAGGTATGGGCGCACACTCAATAATGAATATGAATAAGGCGGCAAGTTCGGCATCAGGGTTGATGTTAGCTGCGTCGGCTCATGCTAACGGATGGCCAATACCTGAAGGCGGCGCTCAAAAGATTAGCAATGCATTGATAGCGTATTTTAAGACACTGGGCGGAAAGATAATCACCGGAACTGAAATCGCAAACCTTGCGGATTTACCTGATAACGATGTGCTTTTAGCTGATGTCACCCCTGTGCAATTGTTAAAAATGGCAGCGTCTGAATTGCCGGACAATTACATCAGCAAGGTTAAAAAATACAAATACGGGCCGGGTGTCTTTAAAATTGATTGGCTGGTTAATAATCCCGTTCCATGGACAGCCGGAGAATGCTGTAATGCTATTACAGTGCACATCGGTGGATCTATGGAAGAAATTGTTATGGCTGAAAATGAAGTTCATAGCGGAAAGGAACCTGCAAAACCATTTGTATTCATTGCACAACCCAGTCTTTTCGATCCTACCCGTACAGATGGGAATCAACATGTAGTCTGGGGATATTGCCATGTCCCGTCCAATTCAAATATTGACATGACAGAGCGAATAGAATCACAGATTGAACGATTTGCGCCGGGATTTAAAGAAAGCATCATAGCAAGGCATATTATGAGTCCGGTGGATTTAGAAAAGGATAACCCAAATCTGGTGGGGGGAGATATCTCCGGTGGCAGTCAGTCCTTTAAGAAACTTATTTTGCCATCCATATCATATAAAACCCCACTTGATAACGTATTTTTATGCTCCAGTTCTACACCTCCAAGCGCCGGTGTTCATGGTATGTGCGGTTATCGTGCTGCCTTGGCGGCTCTAAAATCTCTCAATAAATAGCGCTAATTTATTCCATTTATTTCTTTATCCGTTTATAATGTCATTGTAATACATTGTAAGGATATAATTTGGACGCTTATCTGGACATAGAAACAACCGGTTTGTCTTATCAATCGTCGTATATAACGGTTATTGGCATTTATCTGGTTAATGATTATAGCAGCGATTTGGTACAAATTGTTGGAGATGATATAACGGGGGACAACCTGCTTAAATCTGTAAATGGGATAAAAAACCTTTATACCTACAATGGCAGTCGTTTTGACCTTCCTTTTATACATAGTTCGTTAGGAATAAACTTGGAAGCTATTACCGCACATCGTGACCTGATGTATGATTGCTGGAGATTCAATCTAAAAGGTGGGTTAAAGGTGGTAGAACAAAAACTATGTATCGCAAGAAAGTCTGCCGGAATTACAGGGTGGGATGCGGTGCTTTTATGGGACAGGTATATAAGATACGGCGATGCAAAGGCGTTGCATACTTTACTGAAATACAATGAGGAAGACGTGGTGAACCTTAAAACATTGAGAGAGAAATTGGAGGATTTCCCGTTTCTTGATTGAAGAGGAATAATGGCATCTAAACTGTTGACTAAAAGCAAATATTTATATGGTATTCAATGCCCAAAGCTGCTGTGGATAGCTGTTAATCGGCCCGCAGATATACCGGAGGCGGATGCTGCCACACAGTACATATTCGAACAAGGGCTTCAGGTAGGCGAGCTGGCAAAAAAGCTATATCCTGACGGAGTAGATGTTCCACAGGACAATTTTATGGGTAACATTAACTGTACAAAAGAACTGCTTCCATTAAGGAAACCACTATTCGAAGCGGGCGTTTTATCCGGCAGGCTCTTCTCACGCACAGACATATTATATCCGGTAAATGAGAACGAATGGCATATTATAGAGGTCAAAAGTTCTACCGAAGTGAAGGATATCCATATTCATGATGTAGCTTTTCAGAAGGTTTGTTGGGAAGAAAGCGGGTTTAAGATTAGAAATAGCTTCCTGGTTTATATAAATAACAAGTATGTTAAACACGGAGAAATTAATCCACAGGAGCTATTTATTACAGAAGACATTTCGGAACGTGTAGAGGGAATATACGATGATACCAGAAACAGGATTACCGAACTGCTTCAAGTCATGACCTCGGCGAATTGTCCTAAAGTGAATATCGGGGCAATCTGCAGTGACCCGTATGACTGTGCACTGAAGGATATTTGCCATGCAGACCTTCCGGATAATAATGTTTTTACACTTTATTACGGCGGCAAGAAATCCTGCGAACTATATGACAACGGTATTGTTGATATTTCCGACATTCCCATTGGATTTAAACTTAACGATAGGCAGAGAATACAAAAGGCTTGCCTTACCGAAAATAATATACATATAGATAAAGAAGGTATAAAGAATTTTCTGGAAACCTTGGAGTATCCGTTATATTTCCTTGATTTTGAAACATTCAGTTCTGCCGTTCCGGTATATGACGGCACCAGGCCGTATCAAAATGTACCATTCCAGTTTTCCTTACATATACAGGTTAGTCCCGAAAGCATTCTCAATCACTATTGGTATCTGGCGGATGGTAATGGTGACCCCAGACCCGGATT
>JAAYAZ010000231.1 GCA_012719115.1 Dehalococcoidales bacterium | reverse complement strand
GAAGGAATGATTGTAGGAATGCATCAACGCATGCAGGATATACCTATAAATATCTGCAAGGAAAAGAAAAAGACCAATATAAGGTCGTCAACATCCGATATCTCTGTAAAATTAACCCCGGCCATCATATTCAGTCTTGAACAGGCGATAGATTTCATAAATGATGATGAGCTGGTTGAAGTAACGCCCGAAAACATCCGGTTACGCAAGAAATTATTGAGTTACCACGATCGGTTGAGGAATATTTCCAGCCGCCGTAAAGATAATTAACACCAAATAGCAGCACTTATCTGCCGGAGTCGGAATATGTCAGATATCAAGGCAATATACATACATGTGCCGTTTTGCCGACGCAAGTGTAAATACTGTTCTTTCATATCCTATCAATCGAGGGAATGTGATATTCCTGTATATCTTGATGCGATTAAAAATGAGCTTTCTTTGCGTTCAGAAGATACTGTTATAAATACGGTTTATTTCGGTGGCGGCACTCCCAGTCTGCTTACATCTGAACAAATTTCGTCACTTATGAGCGCTATAAAGAATAATTTTAATATGGAGAACGGCTCTGAGATAACTATGGAAACCAACCCGGGAACGATTGATTTAACCTATCTTTCCAAGATAAAAGCAGCAGGAATAAACAGGCTCAGCATCGGTGTTCAAAGCTTTAATGACAAGGAGCTTTCAATGCTTGGTCGCATTCATAATGTAGAAGATGCTTTAAATGCAATTAAAGACGCCCGCAAAGCGACTTTCGATAACCTGAACATCGATTTGATTTACGGTTTGCCGGGACAGACCGTAGATAACTGGAAAGACAGTTTATTAAAAGCAGTAGAAATCAACCCTGAGCATATGTCGCTCTATGCCTTAACACTCGAACCCGAAGAACCTCTGTTTAAAGAGATAGAGTCGGGAGTGCTGCCCGAAATTTCGGCTGACACAGCGGCCGGTCAGTATGAACTGGCAGAGCAGTTGCTTGAAAAGCACGGCTATATTCATTATGAAATTTCAAACTGGGCAAAGCCGGGCTTTGAATGCCACCACAATCTTGTTTACTGGCAGGGAGGGGAATATCTGGGAATCGGAGTTGCCGCACACTCCTATGTTGATAACCGGCGTAGCGCAAATACAACCGATTTAGACCGATATGTAGAGTCTGTATCGCATAATAGATTGCCGCCGCAGGAAGTCGATGAAACAATAACTCCCGAAATGGAAATAGCGGAATCTATTATTCTCGGATTGAGGCTGTGTAACGGTATTGATATAAAAGATTTTAAAAAACGTTTTAATATAGATATAATGAAAAGATATGGCAGGCAAATAGAAGAGCTTTTAGATGCCGGATTAATCAAGAAAGACAATTCTGCAATAAAACTCACTCAGCGCGGACGATTGCTCGGCAACGAAGTATTCTGGAGATTCCTGCCGGATAAGGTATAATTATTTAATTAATGCTATCAGGAGTAACAACCTTCTAAATGAAACAGTTGAAAACACGTAATTTCTGCATCATAGCCCATATCGACCATGGGAAATCGACACTTGCAGACCGCTTAATCCAGCTTACCGGCGCCATAAAAGGCGGTAAGGTTATCGAGCAGATGATGGACAGTATGGAACTGGAGCGCGAGCGCGGTATTACCATAAAAGCGAAAGCAATACGGCTGTCGTATCAGGCTAAAGACGGCATCACATATGAATTGAACCTTATCGATACACCGGGGCATGTCGATTTCGCCTATGAAGTATCGAGAACTCTGGCAGCCTGTGAAGGGGCGATACTCGTTATCGATGCCACCCAGGGTATTCAGGCGCAAACTATCTCCAATGTCTATTTTGCAATGGACCATAATCTGGAAATAATACCGGTCATCAATAAAATCGATTTGCCCAGCAGCGAAACGGAAAAAGTGCTGGAAGAAATAGAAAGCGTGCTCGGTTATAAAAGCGAAGAGGTTTTACAAATCAGCGCCAAGACCGGGCAGGGAGTACCCGAACTGCTGGAAACTATTGTTAATGTAATACCCCCTCCCAAAGGAGATTTGAACCAACCTTTAAGAGCGTTAATTTTTGATTCCCATTACGATTCATATATGGGTGTTGTAGCTTATATCAGCGTATTTGACGGGAGCATTCGAAAAGGGGACAAACTCCGCCTGATGGGACAGGGGACCGAGCTTGAAGTAGTCAGCATCGGTTATTTCGACCCCAAGTTTTGTCCTGCCGACGAACTTTTAGCGGGTGATATCGGTTATATTGCCACCGGATTAAAAAGTGTCGGAGAATGCCGCGTCGGCGATACTATTACGTCTTTGGAAAACGGAGCCAAAGAACCCTTAATCGGTTACAAGACCGCAAAGCCGGTAGTATTTACCGGTATTTACACAACGCAGCCGGAAGACCACGGACAATTGCGTGAAGCCATCGAAAAATTAAGCCTTAACGATGCTTCGTTTTCATACGAGCCGGAAAACAGCCCTGTTCTGGGTAACGGTTACAGGTGCGGTTTTCTCGGTTTACTGCATATGGACATTGTTCAGGAAAGACTGGAAAGGGAATTCGACCTTTCGCTTATTGTAACTGTCCCCGGCGTCAAACTGATTGTAACACGTACCGATGGAAGCCAATCGATGGTTGTTAATCCGTCCGACCTGCCTGAGCCGACAGAATTATTAAAGGTAGAAGAACCCTGGGTGAAAATATCCGTTATTACACCGTCAACATTTATCGGACCTATTATGGAACTGGTAACGCAATCGGAGGGTATTTATAAACATACAGAATATATCGGACATTCCCATTCGCCGGATGCTCTCGGGCAGAGGGTACGGCTTGAATATGAAATACCGCTGCGCTCTATGCTCACTACCTTTTATGACCAGCTCAAGAGCCGCAGCAAGGGATATGCATCTCTCGACCATGAGGTAATCGGCTATCGTGAAACAAAACTGATAAAGCTCGATATACTGGTAAACGGGGTAATGGTAGATGCTTTCAGCCGAGTTGTGCCACCCGATAAGGCACATGAAATCGGTAAATCAATGGTTGAAAAACTGAAGGAAGTTATTCCGACCCAGTTGTTCAAGGTTCCCTTGCAGGCATCTATCGGCAGCCGTATTATTGCACGCGCCGACATCTCTGCCAGAAGAAAGGATGTACTGGCAAAGTGTTACGGCGGTGATATTACGCGGAAACGTAAGCTGCTGGAAAAACAAAAGGAAGGCAAGAAAAAGATGCGCAATATCGGCAAGGTAGAGGTTCCCAAGGACGCCTTTATGAGCGTCCTTAAGATGGAGCGATAGTAAATAAATGGGATTTGACTATCGAAGGTTGACTTCATCTTTACTAAATTACTCATAATCTGATAGTGTATTAAAAGGGCGGAAGACTAATCCCCCATCAATCCTGCCAACTGATTATAATAACTCTGTGTTTGCGCTTCCGTTTCTCCGTTAATGAAAACATACAGTCCATTTAACTCAATGAGGATATAAGGGGAATTCCTCGTAATATATAGTTTCGATTTCCCGTAACCGTCAATGTTAAAGTTCCCCAGAGAATAACGCTCTGTGGATATTCCATTCGTGCGTATGCCGCCCGCTATATCGTCAACCATATCTATGCTGATTATGTCATCGGCTTTGAACTGATAACCGTACATCGGGGCTTGTATTTCAATTATATTATTGTCGCTTACCATCTTCATTTCGACTTCCCCGAAATCCGCCCATAATCCCATACCGGTAACTCCAACCAGAATCAATGCCACAAAGCCGAACGTGCCGTAGATAAAAGCCTTGCCGCCTTTGCTGGCGATATTAATT
>JAAYAZ010000266.1 GCA_012719115.1 Dehalococcoidales bacterium | reverse complement strand
CTAAATTTCATGAATAAAACACCTCTGCTACAATTATATGAGTATATCCGCACTTCAACAAGGTGTTTGTCCCAAATCAGGTCACCTGGGCTTTTTTCTTATAATGTGGCACAAAAGAAACCCCCACAAAGGGGATTCTGCGGTTATCTTTACCTCTCATTCACCCATTTGGGCGAATTGCAATTTACGCGCAAAGAACCTATACTTTAATCAATGGTTATTCATTACCTGCCAGTTTTTACCCAAAAAAACAACATATTAAGGGAGTGGTCTGATGCCGTGTACCAATTGTGGTAAAGAAATCCCTGCCAATAGTCGTTTTTGCGGTTTTTGCGGCAGTAAGCAACAACTCAGCAATAGCTGCCCTGCCTGCAGCAAGGTACTAAATGGTAACCCGCGCTTCTGCCCATACTGTGGAAGCGCTTTGTCATCGCAGCCTGCTCAGACAGCTCAACCCTACGCAACTGCTACCCCGCCACCTGCACCTCCTGCTGCGCCCATTCCACCCGGGGAAGCATTTGCTGCCGGTCAGTATACTGCCTCCATTGTTTCACCTGAAGCAACTGTAGGAGTAGGCAAACGATTTGTCGCCGTCCTTATTGACGGCATTGTTTTGTCCTTTATCGGCTACCTGCTAGCCATGATGACTGGTCAGACTACCGGAGCGGGTGCCCCGGCATTTCTATGGTTTTTGATCCTTCTGGCCTACTATGTGGTCATGGAAAAAATGTATGGTGCCACGTTGGGCAAGATGGTCCTGGGGATGAAGGTGCTGAAAACCGATGGAACTCCCTTAGAATGGAATGATTCTCTTATCCGTAACCTTTTGCGAATTGTAGACGCGCTTTTCTTTTATCTGCTTGGCGCTATTCTGATCTGGACTTCTCCCCTGCGGCAAAGATTAGGTGACCGGGTAGCAAAAACAGTAGTCGTTAAGAAATCAAGCCTTGCTTGAGGAGGAAATCATAATGGGTTGATTTTCGAAGCTTCGCTACCGCTCAGGATGACATTCTAAAAAATACCATGATAATTTAGGAAAAGTTGATTATGCAAAACTCTCAATTAATCTATTTTTGTCTTATGGCCTGCAAGCCAGAGAAGGAAGCGAAAATAAACCTTCAATAACCAAATAGCTTGGCAGTGACTAATAAGACAAAGATGATCAGGAAAACAATCCTTCTGGCACCACGGCTTAAAAGCAGGATCACTGCCAGGAGAATAACACCCAAAACGATTTCCATGGTTTCCATTTGATCGCTCCCCTTTCAATTCCTATCTTTTCCGCAAATATACCAGTGTATAATCGTTGCTGCCAGTTTCAATCTTTGACCGCTTGCCACTGCTCGTGATTCCTTCCATGGCTTTATGTAATACCTAAATTGAATTAAAAGTATTCGACTTACTTCAACAACGGGCAGGAGCAACGGTAGCACTTGTCATCATTGATATCGTTTAAAGTTGAACAGGCATTGCAGAATATGATGCTGTCCCTTGATTTATCGTATTTTTCTAAGGTACCCAGCACTTTG
>JAAYAZ010000029.1 GCA_012719115.1 Dehalococcoidales bacterium | reverse complement strand
GTTTCGGCAAATTTTTGGCATGCAGCGGATATCCCGATTGCAAATACACCAGCTCATTCAAGATTAAAACCGGCGCTAAATGCCCTGAATGCGGTGCGGATATTATCGAAAAGCGCAGTAAAAAGAAACGTACTTTTTACGGATGCAGCAATTACCCGAAGTGTACCTTTGCTATAAACACAAAGCCTTTACCCCAACCCTGCCCTAAGTGCGGCGGGTTGTTAACCGTATATCGAACCAAGTGGGCTAAATGTACCAAATGTGATTACAAAAATAAACTTCAGCAGGATTAATATCAATGCAGGAAGTTTTTAACAGGTATATTAATTATCTGGTAGCTGAACGCAACGTATCGCCATATACGGTGCGCAATTATACCAGCGACCTGGTCGGCAATTCCAAACGCGGTACAGAAAAAGGCTTTTTCCAGTTTTTACGTATGAAAAAAATAGAATCGCTGGACAAGGCCGATAAGTGGGTATTGCGAGAGTATCTGGCATATTTGGCAAATCAAGGGGTAGCCAAAGCCAGCATTGCCCGCAAGCTTTCAGCTATCCGCTCTTTTTACCGCTATCTTTCCAGGGAAAAGATCCTGGATACAAACCCGCTTGAACATTCTGTTTCCCCCAAGCTGGATAAACGTTTACCTGAATTTTTAACAATCGAAGAGGTTGTAAAATTATTACAGGCGCCCGATTTATCCACTCCGCAGGGGTTACGCGACCGCGCCCTGATAGAACTTATATACGCTTCCGGTTTACGTGTAAGCGAACTGGTTAATCTGAATATTGAAAATATAAACACCGAGAGTCACGAAATACGCGTCTGGGGCAAAGGCTCCAAGGAACGCATGGTTCTGATGGGAGAACATGCCGCCGCTGCAATAGTTAATTATCTGACCAACGGCAGGCCTAAATTACTGGTTAAGAGAACCGGAGGCAACGCTCTGTTTTTAAACCGTGATGGCAACAGGCTTACCGAGCGTATGGTGCAGCTGCTTATGCACAAATATGCCGGTTTAGCGGGTATCGAAAAAGATGTACATCCCCACCTGTTGCGACACACCTTTGCTACACATATGCTTGATGGCGGCGCCGACCTGAGAGTAGTACAGGAACTTTTAGGACATTCAAACCTGTCAACCACCCAGATTTATACCCACGTCACACACGGACAGGCACGAAAGGTATATCTTGCAGCCCATCCGATGGCAAAATCAGAAGGGAAGATTGATGAAGATAGACAAGAGAATAACCGGACTTAGACACATACTCAATGAAAAAAACGTAGATGCCATTTTAATTTCCCGGCCTGAAAACAGATATTACCTTTCGGGTTTCAACGGCTCAGCCGGCTATCTTTTTATAACTCATAACAGCCTGGTACTGGCTACTGATTTTCGTTATGTCGAGCAGGCTAAAGAGCAGGCCCCGGCTTATACCCTATTCCGGATTTCGGGCAGTACCGATAAATGGTTTCCTGAAATAATCGATGGGCTCAAAATCAAACAGCTTGGGTTTGAATCTTCCGATATGAGTTTCGAGAGGTATCAAGCCTTGTCTTCTTCAATAGATAAAGCCGGAATAGAATTAGAATTTGCACCTTTAACGGATGCCGTTGAAACAATAAGGATGATAAAAGACACCGAAGAAATAGCTTGTATCGAACGCGCTACGCAAATAAGCGATAAAGCATTCAAACATATCGAGGAAATTATCCATGCAGGAATGACCGAACTCGATGTTGCGTGGGAACTGGAAAAATCACTTCGTGAAGCCGGCAGCCAATCCATTCCATTTGAAATAATTGTCGGCTCGGGGCCCAATGCGGCGTTGCCGCATGCTCAACCTTCGGTACGTATGATACAAGAAGGTGAGCCGATAGTCATCGATTTCGGCGCCAAAATAGAGGGTTATTGCAGCGATATAACCAGAACGCTGTGTATCGGAAAGCCGGATGCCACTTTCAATAACATATACCGAATTGTTCTGGAAGCACAGTTGAATGCCATTTCAAAAATTGTTGACGGAACGACCGGGGCAGAAGCCGATAGATTTGCCAGGAGCATTATCGAAGAAGCAGGATACGGCGAAGCCTTCGGGCATAGCCTTGGGCACGGAATCGGTCTGGCGGCACATGAAAAACCCAATCTTCATCGCATTTCCGGTGACATTCTGACTGAGAACATGGCTTTTACCATAGAACCGGGAATATATATTCCGGGGTGGGGCGGAGTCAGGATAGAGGATACAGTTATGCTAAAAAATGGTAAAATAAGCGTAATTTCAAAGTTGAAAAAATAGATATTGGGGAGATTATATGTTAAGCGGCTCGGAATTGAGAAAAGGTGTGGTTATTGTATTAAACGATAAGTTGTATCAGGTTATAGATTATAAGCATATAAAAATGAAAAGGACTGCCCTGGCGCATGTAAAACTTCGTGATATCGTAGGCGGACATACCATTGAGCAGAGTTTCCAATCGGATGATAAATTTGTAAGAGCCCATCTGGATACAAGAAATATGCAGTACCTTTATAATGACGAAGGCCTGTACTACTTTATGGACACGGAGAACTTCGAACAAATCACCGTCAATGAATCGCAGGTATCGGATTCTATAGCATATCTTAAAGAAGGGATGCAGGTAGAAGTATCCAGCTATAAAGAAAAGATATTGGATATCGAGCTACCTGTCGCTGTAGAACTGGAAGTGGTTGAGACCGAACCCGGATTTAAAGGTGACACCGCAACTGCCGGAAACAAACCGGCAAAACTGGAAACAGGTACCAGTATCCAGGTTCCTCTCTTTATTAACATAGGAGATATTGTAAAAGTAGATACCAGGTCGGGGGCTTATCTGGAAAGGAAAAACGGATAAATGCTGAAAGCAGACCTCCACATACACACCTGCTATTCTCCCGACTCTAACAACTCACTGGATGACATCATTAAACAGTGTTTAAAAATAGGAATTAATTGCCTGGCAGTGTGTGACCACGGCACAACAGAGGGAGCACTTAAATTACAGGAAATAGCTCCTTTCAAAATAATTGTAGCCGAAGAAATACTTACTCCTCACGGGGAGATAATGGGAATGTTTTTAAAGGAAACCATACCCAGCGGAATAACACCGCAAGAGGCGATTAAAAGAATAAGAGAACAAAACGGACTGGTATGTATTCCGCATCCTTTCGATAAGTACCGTTCATCGGCATTTCAGGGGATAAACCTTGAGGCTATTAAGCAGGATATTGATATAATCGAAGTTCATAACGGCAGAACTCTTGCCTTTCAGGACCGTAGTCTGGCGCTTAACTTCGCTATAAGAAATAATCTGAGGCAAAGCGCAGGCAGCGATGCACATTCAATACCTGAAATAGGAGTCAGTTTTATAGAGATGCCTGATTTCAATAATAAAGAGGAATTTTTAACCGCACTTGATGAGGGCAAAATCAACGCCCATTCCTCCAGCCCGTTTGTACACCTTATCAGTGTAAAAAATAAATTGATGAAACGGTTTAAATAAAATGTATCAATTCGGCTGGTTTTCCACCGGAAGAGGCAAAGGTTCAAGAGAACTCTTTAAAGTTGCTTTGGACGGTATAAGTAGCGGACAAATAAAAAATGCCCGCATTTCCTATGTCTTCTGCAGCCGCGAAGCGGGGGAATCTCCGGAAACCGACCGCTTCATCGAACTGGTAAAAAGCAGCAATATTCCTATAGTATGCTTTTCTTATCAAAAATTCAAAGGCGATAGGCCCGACAACGCCCCCGATGAACCATTACCGGAGTGGAGACTGGAATACGACCGTCAGGTTATGGGATTACTAAAAGATTTTGATTGTGACCTGTGCGTACTGGCGGGTTATATGCTTATTGTAGGTCATGAAATGTGTAAAAAATACAATATGCTCAACCTGCACCCGGCAGCGCCCGGCGGCCCGAAGGGTACCTGGCGCGAGGTTATCTGGAAGTTGATTGATACTAAAGCTAAAGAAACCGGCGTAATGATGCATATGGTAACCCCTGAACTGGATAAAGGCCCGGTTGTCAGCTACTGCAAATTTCCTATAATCGGCGAGCCGTTCGACAAGCACTGGCAGTTTGTTAAAGAAAAGAGGGTTGATGAAATTAAAAAAAACCAGGGAGAGGATAACGAACTTTTCAAAATCATTCGCCAGCAGGGAGTGAAAAGAGAGCTCCCGCTTATTTTAACAACTATGTCCGCCTTCAGTTCGGGAAAGGTAATCATTTCCAACGGCGCGGTTTTTGACTCGCACAAAAACAAAATAAACGGCTACAATCTCACAGATGAAATCGAGAGGTTACTGGAAGCTAAGAATTAAACATTCACTCAGAGTTACAATACACCTACGTCTTTGCGAGCCTCAACAAGTTGAGGCGAAGCAATCCCTGCAATGCCCTTTAATTACCCCTAACTGTATATGTAATTATTATAGCGCAGCCCTGATAATATTGAACCGTAGAGATTGTTTCGTGGTTCAGCAGGCTCACCATGAACGGATTTATTGAGACCTCTCACAACAACCGGTAATTTAGTGTCATACTGAATTTGTGATGGTCTAATAAAATATCCGAGACGTAATAATAAAAGCCATCCCCTCGTGGAAGTTGGCATTTACGAAGTAAATGACGGATGAGGGCTGATATTCTGCATGTTGCCGCAGTAGCTTTATGCCTGATTCACCCGACACCCCGTATTCTTGGGTCCCGCCCTATTGGGACCGCCTGAATGACAGTTAAAGGTTTGGCGGCCCGCGTCTTTCGATGAACTCAGCAACCAAAAATGATAGGTAATCTTCCCGCATTCCTTTAAAAGAAAACCGGCAGGATAACGCTACCCCGCCGGTTCTTACTGCATATAAAAAGATTGAATGTCTGATTATTTCTTGTCATCTTCCGGTTTTGCTAATATCTCATCGATTAAACCATATTCGACAGCCTGTTGAGGATTCAAATAGAAATCACGGTCGGTATCGTGGATAATTTTCTCCACTGGTTGCCCGGTATTCGTTACCAGAATACCCCTTATTAAATCCTGTAATCTCATAATTTCACGGGCGGCAATTTCGATATCGGAAGCCTGTCCCTGCGCTCCGCCGAGAGCCTGATGCATATGTATTGTAGAGTTAGGCAGAGCAAACCGCTTGCCTTTGGCGCCGGCGCTCAATAATACGGTAGCCATACTGGCTGCCATACCGACACATATTGTCGATACGTCCGGTTTTATTAAATTCATTGTATCGTAAATAGCAAGACCGGAAGCAATCACGCCACCCGGCGAGTTTATAAAAAGCTGTATATCCTTATCGGGGTCTTCCCTTTCCAAAAAGAGAAGCTGGGCAACAATAACATTAGACACCTGGTCGTTTATCTGAGTACCCAGTATGATGATACGCTCTTTCAAGAGTAATGAATATATATCGTAAGCCCTCTCCCCCCTTGCACCGCTTTCAATCACCATGGGTATTACATTGCTCGGATTTTCGTACATTTTTTACTCCTTTATAATATTAATTTTCGGACGGAGTGTTAGCTTTCACCATCTCCACCAGATGTTTAATGGTTTTCTTGGCATGTAAAAAGCTTTCCACTTCCCTTCTTCCGTTGCTTTCCTGTAAATATTTTCGCATTTCTTCTTTTCTTTGCCCGGCATCTTTTAACATACTCTCGATTTCCTCATCTACTTCCTGCTCAGAAACGGCTATTTCTTCCTGCTTGGCTACCTCGCTTACCACCAGTGTCCATAAAACTCTCTTTTTAGCCATAGGCTTACCGTTTTCTCTTAACTTCGCTTCGGGCACCTG
>JAAYAZ010000230.1 GCA_012719115.1 Dehalococcoidales bacterium | reverse complement strand
GTACTCTTTCGAGAGCCATAACGGAGCAGGCTCCGGCAGCTTCGGCTATTTTAGCCTGTTCGGGTGTAACGACATCCATAATGACGCCGCCCTTTAGCATTTGAGCGAGCCCAGTTTTAACTTTCCATGTACCGGTTTCCATCAGAATAACTCCTTTAGTTGTCTAAGATAATTGTACCCTTTGTTTATGTATCTAATCAAGCGAATAAATGCCTTATTGTGTCTGCAGAGTTCAGGATACAAAAGAGTGGCGACTATTTTCGAATCGAAACAATGATTTGGTTTCAGGCTTCTTTTTCCGGATTCCAGCAAATATGCAAGTCTTCATTGAAGGAATTGAGTATTTGCATATCATCTGCGGATATTTCAAAGTTAAAGACATCGGCATTTTCCCTCAGGTGTACCGGCGAAGATGCCTTAGGAATAACCACCAGGCCGGTTTGCAGCGACCAGCGGATAAGAATCTGAGCAGTGCTTTTTCCGTACCGTTCGGCAATTTCAGCAAGCTTTGGGTTAGCCAGTTTATTGCCTCTGGTGAGCGGGCTGTATGCTTCTAATTGAATGCCTTGTGATATGCAAAAATCCAGCAGTTCTTTCTGGTAGAGATACGGGCTGAATTCAACCTGGTTAACGGCAGGAATAATAGTCGATTGTTTCATCAGGGATTCCAGATGTTTGATGGTGAAGTTGCTGACTCCGATTGCGCGGCATTTGCCCGAAGCTAAAAGTTCTTCCATTGCCGCCCACGTTTCGATAAATAAATCCGCAACCGGCCAATGAATCAAATATAAATCGACGTAGGATAACCCCAGATTTTGCAGGCTTTTGTCACAGGCGGCTATTGCTTTATCATAGCCATGGTCTGTATTCCATAATTTTGTGGTAATAAAAACATCTTCTCTTGCAATGCCGCTTTTTAATAAGGCTTTTCCTGCACCAACTTCGTTTTGGTAGGTGGCTGCGGTATCTATATGCCTGTACCCGATATTAAGAGCGGATGGAATTATTTCTTCTACTTTGCTGTCACCGATTTTCCATGTACCCAATCCCAGTATCGGTATCTGCACACCGTTATTTAGTGTAATTTTTGTATTGAGCTTCATCGTATTATTCATATTCTAATTATAACCCATTACGCCTTACTTTGGATATTTTACGTTATCTCCTGTCATGTTGAAGAGAAATAACGGATATTGACATACTATTATCATAACAATCATAATCATAGCGGATTAGGGGGTGACTTTTGGAAAATCCTTACGAATATGCAATGGCAACCGAGTTTGTGGTTCAAAAGCAGGAAGCTGACATTCTATCCGATGGTCCCGATTATAGAGACCCCAAGCTGCAAAAGGCTTTTGCAATGAAAGTCTCAAAAACATTAAACAATATCAGCAAATCATTGCCCAATCTCAACGGCGGAGGCTGGCTGATAGTGTCGCACAGTATTAGTCAGGTGGATGATGCTATCCTGATTTCGTTCCTGTTGCAGCGACCAAAGCGCGATTAAAATCTGCCCGGGCTATTTTTATCAAAAATACTGTTTTATGCTATACTTTAGCTAAAGCCAGCGTAGCTCAGTAGGTAGAGCAGCGCTTTCGTAAAGCGCGGGTCGGGGGTTCGAATCCTCTCGCTGGCTCCATTATTGTCTATTTCTTGGAGGAGAGATGAGTGACTTCATTGATAAATTAAAGCATGCGTCTGTATCCGAGCCTGCGCCGCTTGGGTTCAGGACGGTGCAAAAGGCTATTAAGCCGCGATTGCTGATAATAGCGCTTTTAGAAAACCCCGATTTATTGGAAACGGTTGACATAACAGATGTTGCAGATGCCTGTCTGTTTGATACCAAGAAAGCCGCCGAATACAAATCTGTTGAGAAAATCGCTAAATCAATTAAGAATATACCCTGCGGATGCTGTATAAGCGGTAATTTTAATATCGATTTTGAGAAGACTACCATTGATTTTGTTGTATTTTCGGATGAAATGCCGGTCGCTTCTTTATTAAAATCGGAAAAGACAGGCAGAATTGTAACGGTAGAGGATACGATGTCTCCGGACATCATACGGATTCTGGATAACATGCCCCAGGATGCCGTATTTTTGGATGACCGGGCAGGGGATAAATTATCCCTCACGTGGCAGAAACTTACTGTCTATAAGCGTTTTTCAACAGTCGCTTCGAAGCCGCTGTTAATATCCGTTCCCGCAAGTCTGAATGCCGATGAATTGCAGGCGATATGGGATATGGGTGTTAACGGCTTGATTGTTAGAATAGCTGATGTCGAATCGTTCGAAGAGCTTAAAAAGTTGAGAAAGACAGTAGAAACACTGGTTCCTCCGTCAAGGCGTAAACGCGGAAAGTCAAGAGCTATAGTCCCACAGGTTCGCACCGAAGCGCCGGCGGTTGCCGATGATGATGACGAAGATGACGACGAGTAGGGTTTTATACTGCATATGATATGCAGATTTATCGGAAATCAGGGGATAAGCGGAAAAAAATCTAAAAGCTGTTCGTAGAGCCTGTCCTGAGGTTCTCGAAGGAAGCCTGTCGAACCATAACCGCGTTGATTTTAAATTGATCGCATTTAAAATCTGTTTGACCCTTAGACAAGCTCAGTGCGAACGGATTTTATCCCTCCACATCGGACGCTTCATTTGTTCATCACGAACTCGGCATAATAAAAAGAACAAAAAAATGAAGCCCTCGTAAACTACGAGGGCTTTGGTATTTAATCTAAATCTATCCGGGTTACTTGGAAGCCAG
>JAAYAZ010000028.1 GCA_012719115.1 Dehalococcoidales bacterium | reverse complement strand
AGAGATTGCCGCGTCGTCCCGAATAAATTGCGACTCCTCGCAAGACGATTTCTATTGTCATGCTGAGTTCGTGGTGGTCGAACGAAGTATCTGGGGTG
Source organism: Dehalococcoidales bacterium (assembly GCA_012719115.1). Classification (GTDB taxonomy): domain Bacteria; phylum Chloroflexota; class Dehalococcoidia; order Dehalococcoidales; family UBA5627; genus UBA5627. The sequence goes on along the minus strand of JAAYAZ010000028.1, from coordinate 4,571 downwards.
GGGTTATTAAATTGTTTTCGCCTGATGCCGAGGCAGCCTTTCTGCTGGTTCTCCCTGCACTGTCATTCTTCGTCTTCGCATTAGAATGACCAACTAGGAGCTTCTCATATTAGTAAGGGGTTATAGGATTTTTGTTCGCCGGGCTTGTCGAAGGGTGCAAGTAGCTTTTTACAGCAACCCTCACCCAAACCCCTCTTATCTCAAAAGTTAAGACACCACATATGTCAGCAGTAACATCTGACAGGCAGGGTAATCAATGACTTTTACGGTTTCCCCCTTCTCCGGTATAGGAGAAGGGGGAAAAGATATTCTTATTAGCTCAACTCAAAATGAGCCGGCCTTACTCGGACGTTAAAATAGCCAAAGCCAGCGCGCCGGGTCCGGCGTGCACACCGAGTGCTGGACCCAACCTGGCAATTGTGGCTTTTTTACCGCATAAGGATTCAAGCCGCTGGGCCAGCGCTTCCGCTTCACTAAGCGTAGTGGAATACATAACCGAAATATCCTCGATGGGGCCCACTTTTGCGGCATAACTATAGAGAATATCCATTGCCTTTTCGCGACTGCGCGCCTTGGCAGCCGGCAGAAACTCCCCGTCTTTAAGCATCAGCAGGGGCTTAATATTGAGCACATTCCCCAACAGAGCTTTGCCCTTTCCGATACGTCCACCCATAGCCAGATACTTAAGTGTATCGAAGGCTGCCCAGATATGTGTGCGCTCTATTAACTGCTTGACCTGCCGGGTCGCCTGTTGAAAATCATTACAGGAAGCAGCAATTTGCGCCGCCTTTAACACTACTAACCCCAAGCCCATAGATACCGAATTAGTATCGATTACTTCGATGGGGCAGCCGGAAGTAACCATATCTTTGGCGCAAATCGCCGAATTATAAGTACCGCTCAATTTGCTGGCGATATGTATCGAAATAATTCCGTCGGCCTCTTCCGATAGGTTTTTATAAACGTCGACGAAATCCTGCGGGCTGGGTTGGGATGTGGTGGGATGAGCCGGAAAATGCAATAACCTTTCATAAAATACCGATCTGTAATATCTATGCGGTCGCGATAGGTCTTATTTCCAAATTGAACATAAACGGGTACTACGGTGATGCCGTACCTCTCCGCCAGAACATGCGGTATATCAGAAGTGCTGTCGGTCACGATTTTGATTGCCATACAGGGGATACCTCCTCAATTTTTTATTCGGGGGGGCAAGATAAACGCGTATTATATAGCACGTATTTGAAATACGGTAAATAAAATTAGCTGATTAAACACTATGTTGCATAATGGCGGGTTTCTAAATACACAAAATGCCGCTGTAATGCTTTAAGCGGCGGCGCATTAATTTGCCATTACCAACCAGTTTGTCCACCTCTTTCCAGAAAAGCGGGCTATGGTTCTTCACTCTGGTATGTACAAGTTCGTGCAGAATAACATAATCTGTCAATTCTTCCGGCAGCTTCGCCAGATTTATATTAAGGCTGATATTATTTTTAACCGAACAACTTCCCCAGCGCGTTTTCTGATTCCGAATAGTGACTCTGTTATAGGTAAAACCGTATCTTTTTGCTAAGTCGGCAAGTCTTCTGACAAGTTTTTCCTTGGCTGCGGCTTTTTCGATTTGACTAAAACTGCCTAAAACTTCCCCTGATTGTGCCGCAGATTCTAAATGTTTGACCTTTTCGAAATGCTTTTTTATCCATCTCATTTTTGAAAGAACAAATTTCTCTGCCTGAGAATACGAAGATGAATACGGAACGCTAACACGCACACCATAAAAGGGAGCAACGGAAACACTGATACGCTTCGCTCTCCTGCTGCGCTTAAGCAGTATGCTAACGCCTTCGATTTCGAGAGTTTTAGTTTCAGTAACCAATTGCTTGCGGCTATTATATCATATAAATGTCTAAAATATATATTAGTGGTATAATAGCGGTAATCCTATTTTAATAGCCTTATATCCAAAAGTACCGACATATTTTTGTTAAACGGTTAAATTATTGTAGAATAATAACGCGTCAATAAACTTCAAAGGAGGAAGTGTTTTCAAATGGTTCAGAAAGAAGGGCATAATTTGAATCTCGTAGTTGATGAGAGCTACCCTGGCTTGGTAAAAAAGGGGATAGAATACAGATTCGACGGTGATTTGAAAAGCAATCATGGTATCGAAATTCAGCTCGATAAAAAGCTCTATGTAACAGGCCGTATCGAGGCAACCAAAGGTATTAGCAGCAATAAAAGCCTCAAAGCCGGAGAAAGTATAAAAGCCGGGCACAGCATCAATATTGAGGACGGCGATATCGAATCCGGTGAAAGCATAATTGCCGGCGTGGATATTATAGTAGCGGGCAATATCAAAGCCAGTTACTGTATAGAAGCCACAGCGACTATCAAATCCGGGAAAATGATTAAATCGGGCTGGGATATAAAATCAGGAATTGATATTGAAGCAGGCCTGGGAATAGAATCAGGAGAAGGCATTCAAGCCAAAAGAAATATAAAAGCGGCAACCGACATCAGGGCGGAAAAACGCATCGAGGCAGGCGGTGATATTGAAGCCGGCTGGGGAATCAGGTCGGTACTGTATATTTCCTGTGAAGGCACTCTCAGTGCGCAATACGGAATATTTGCAGGCGCTTGCACCTGGAAAGTTATCCCAAGTGACGATTCTCTGTTGGAAGCAAACGACAGGAAAATTTTTTGCCGCAAACTTCTCTCAGGAGAAGTTTTATACGGAATTCTGGTAGAAAAAGAAAACTAAAAGACAACATAGTTTCATCAAATGTTATAAGCCTCTGTTTTATAATAAACAGAGGCTTATTTTTAACCGATTAAATTATAATGGTTTTATATGGGTTTAATTAATTTTGTTTTTATCAGCTTTTGCTTTTTCAGCAACCATTTTCATGTTAAGACGTCCGGCTCCTCCGCATTCCGGGATATAACAGGTTACATCGCTGAAAATACATTCTTTGTGACAACTCGGGCATTTTTCGGGGGGCACTTCCGCCTGTAGAACATAATCGCATTCACTGCACATCCACCAGTTCATATTTCCCTCCTTAAATTTTTTACCTTACGGAACAAATTTTAAAACCGTTTATATTATATCAAATTTACAGATAAAAATATTTAAATCTATAATTGACACCGCTTAAAGAATGACCGAAATACCCTTACTCTTTAAATATTCTTTAACCTGTTTGATGCTGAGAATCCGGTAGTGGAACACCGACGCAGCTAAAAGAACTTGCGCTCCGCCTTTTGTTACCCCTTCGTAGAAATGTTCAAGCGTTCCGGCACCACCGGAAGCCACCACCGGCAGTGTTACCGCATCCGCGATAGCCTTTGTGAAATCGAGGTCGTACCCGGTCTGCATTCCATCCCCGTCTATGCTTGTCGGAAGAATCACCCCGGCTCCCAGTTTCTGGCACTGTTTTGCCCAAATTACAGCATCCTGCCCGACCGGTTTTGTGCCGCCGCAAACCACCAATTCAAATCCGGAGGGTAATTCGCTGTTTCTGCGCGCGTCAATAGCCACTGTAATTTTTTCCGAACCGAATTTTAAAGCGGCTTGCTTTATCAGTATCGGATTTTTAACCGCGGCGCTATTCATAGAAACCTTGGAGGCGCCGGCTTCCAGAACCAAATCGATATCTTTTAATGATGAAATGCCCCCGCCTACCGTCAAGGGAATACTGATTGCTTCCGATACCTTACGCACCCATTCCAGACGCGTCTTACGGTTTTCAAGCGTGGCTGCTATATCCAGCATTGCCAGTTCATCTGCCCCCTCTTTCTCATAAAAAGCGGCATTCTCAACCGGGTCTCCGGCTTCTTTCATCCCGACAAAATTGACGCCTTTGACCACTCTGCCGTCTTTCATATCCAGGCAGGGCATTATTTTTATTGTACTCATTAAAGTTAAACCTTCCTTATATCTTAAAAAGTTAGTTTATGCTAAGATTCTACCACTTGTTAAAGCTTTTCGCCACGTTGTTTCAGATGGCATCGGGGTATATATTAGTAAAGTTGTGATATAATTTATGTGTAAATAATTACGGGAAAACAGGCCGGTTATAAAAATGGACAATATTAAAATTGCCGCTATTATCCTGATATTTCCAATATTATTGTCTGCGGGGATCTTTACAATACCCTATGTTTCCGATTACTCAAGTAACATAATAACCGAATTAGCCGTTTTGCAAAGCGGACGATGGCTCTGGGGGCATATCATCAGCGCCCTGGCTTTCGGATGGGCAATTATTGTCGCACACTATATAACACAGTATTTGTATTATAGCGAACAAAACAGCCTCGGCACTTTAAGCCTGTTTTTGACAGTTACCGGAGGCATACTTATGGCGGCAGGGTTGGGTGCCGACGGCATAGGACCGGTCGCCACTGTTAACGGCGGCGCACAGGCTTCGGTCTTTTTCGAAGGCAGCGGGATGATTATTACAATAATATTTATGGTGGGTATAATACTGTTCGGCCTCGGGCTGATATTTCAGATAATAGGACTGGGAAGAACAGGCGTAATCCCCGATATATTCGTTTTTGTT
>JAAYAZ010000229.1 GCA_012719115.1 Dehalococcoidales bacterium | reverse complement strand
TTTTTACACAAGCTTTGTATGAAGGAAGCAGCTTGAACAATAATATTCCTGCAGATTCAAATATGGACAATAGTATAAGTTTAAATGAAGCATATAAATATATCATGCAATGGGTAGCAGCTATGCGGATAAGTCAGGATGTACAGGTATATCCTGTAAATTCCAATTTCCCTATATTTGAGTATTGACTTATTGTTTGTAAATTTTCCTTATTTAACTTAGGCAGGTTCAATAATCTAACGCAACGATTTGGTATTCTATATAGAGGATATCGAAGGAGGACGTTAGGTTATGATTATCAAGACAGGGTATTATCGAAGGCTCATGCCAGAAGAGCGTGAGGAGATTAGTCGTTCATTAGCAAAGGGTGAATCATTTCAGAAAATTGCCAGTCATCTTGGGCGAGCAGTTTCGACAATAGCCCGTGAAGTAACACGGGGAGGGTGCAATCGTTGGACGTATCGTGCCGATCGTGCCCAGCGTCGGTCACGGCGTAATGCAAGAAGACGTCGTTTGGGTAAGCGTAAGCTCTTTTTGAACAATCGTCTGAGAGAATACGTTCAGGAGAAGCTACATCTTTTTTGGTCGCCAGAACAGATTGCCAGACGGATAGAAATACGGTATCCTTTAGACATGAGTATGCGTATATCTCACGAAGCCATTTATGCCTATGTGTATGTCCTGCCGAAAGGAACGCTGAAGAAAGAATTGATTAATGGTTTTCGGCGCAGCCATAAGAGGCGATACCGTAAGCGCGGTGATGCAGTAAAATCAAAACCGTTAAAGGATATGATTAGCATTGATGAGCGTCCGCCGGAGGTGGACGACCGGATAATTCCCGGGCACTGGGAGGGTGATTTGATGATAGGCCGTAATCGGCAATCAGCATTGGGTACCTTAACTGAACGCACAAGCCGTCTAGGTCTTTTGGTCAGATTGCGCGGGAAAAGTGCCCAGGAGATCAGAAAGAAATTTGCCCGCAAGTTGAAACGATTTCCACAGCATGCGCGGCTATCGTTGACCTATGATCAGGGACGCGAAATGTCCGAACATGCCATTTTGGCTGAAGACACCAAAATTCGGGTGTACTTTGCGCACAAAGGATCTCCTTGGGAGCGAGGAACGAATGAGAATTTCAATGGTCTGGTTAGACAGTTCTTCCCGAAGGGGACTGACTTTAACAAGGTATCGAATTATCATATCAACAAAGTACAGAATATGCTAAACGGTCGTCCCAGACGGGTGCTAAACTGGGAAACACCTTATGAAGCATTTACCAGAATTGTTGCGTTAAAAGCTTGAGAGCAAGTTACATATTTCCTAATAATTTTTTTATTTATTTTTATTGACTATCGTACCTATTACTTTTTCACTAAAATTTTTAAATACAGTAGTTTGATTTAATATTTGTAGAAGTGCAAACAATAAGATAATGATAGAAATTGGGTGATGCAAAAAAGTTCCAAAAAAGTCCCCTTTTGATATCATTACTGATCTCCTTAATTCCCCATCAGCCAAAGGACCTAATACTAAACCAATAACTAATGGACCAACCGGATAATTAGCAAGTTTTAAAATATAACCAACAACTCCGGCTAATATCATTAC
>JAAYAZ010000228.1 GCA_012719115.1 Dehalococcoidales bacterium | reverse complement strand
TAAAACAATACCTGAAAACTGTCAAATGCTCTGCTTGGAATGTAACCGCCGTAAAAGCGGAATATAAAAGAGCATCGTTGGTTGTTCTTTTTCCCGTAGTGACATCCCCCCCAATAGAGCATATAATTGAATTATGGATGAAAGAAGTTGGTACACTTTTAGATGCATCAAATGCAATCTTGTATGGCGAAAGCCGCTTGCTGCTAACGAACCCAAACCCAAAGTATGCCCCAAGTGCGGCTCGCCCGATTGGCAGTCCAAAGCCTTCACTGAAAACAAATAATCATACATAACACTCTGCGAACCAATCGCTGCCGGTATTTATAAATCTTACCTTAAAAGGAGATTAAGATGGAGGAATCAGGTAACATATCAAAAGCGGAAAATGAGCAGCTTATCAAGGTTACCGAGAACGGACCCTATCTTGTGACCGGCAATGTACCGCTGGCAGAGCAAATAATACAGGTCGATAGTGACGGCGAGAGTAATGGCTGGCAGGACGGCAAAAAGTATCCCGGGCAGGAGAGTTACAAGCTTTGCCGCTGCGGAAAAAGCATCAATAAGCCGTTTTGCACCGGAATGCATCTGATTACCCGATTCAACGGTGAGGAAACTGCCGGCAATAAACCTTATTCGGAGCAGGCAAAAACGTATGAGGGACCTGAGCTTACGCTGACCGATGCTGAAGATTTATGTGCTTCGGCGCGTTTCTGCCACCGCGCCGGCGGGACCTGGAAACTGACGGAAGAGTCTGCCGGCCCCGAGGCGCGTAAAATTGCCATCGAAGAAGCCTGTGATTGCCCGTCCGGCCGGCTGGTTGCCCATGATAAGCAGGGGAATGCAATAGAGCCGGAGTTTACTCCATCTATCGGGCCGGTAAAAGACCCTCAGGCGGGAAAGGATGGGCCGCTGTGGGTGCGGGGAGGCATCCCGGTAGAGTCTGTTGACGGAAAGCCCTATGAAATCCGCAACCGAGTTACATTATGCCGCTGCGGTAAAAGTGCCAATAAACCATTCTGCGATGGCAGTCATCTGAAATAACGCAATTCCAATCGTATTCGATGTTTTATTATCGTTGGTATATAATTAACGTAAGAAAATATTTTAGGAGGTATAAATTATGCCCGGAACAATAATTTTCTGGTTGATTTTCGTTGTTGTCTTATTGCTTTTTCTCTTTATGGGTATCTATACAGTCAAACAGCAGACTTTTGCCGTAATCGAAAGGTTTGGTAAGTATGCCAGAATCGCCGGACCCGGTCTGCATATCAAGTGGCCGATTATCGAAGCCGTGGTGGGGCGCGTTTCCATCAGGGTGCGTGAATTGAACGTAGAGGTAAAGACAAAAACTCAGGATAACGTGTTTGTCAATCTTCTCATCGCAGTCCAATTCTTTGTGACCAAGGAAAAGGTCTGGGATGCATTCTATAAACTGACCAATCCGCTTGCGCAGATGGAGTCTTTTGTTTTCGATACCGTCAGGGCGAAAGTTCCCCATATGAAACTGGATGAAGTCTTCGAGAAAAAGGAAGATATTGCCGAGGATATCGAGGCTAAACTGGGTAATATTATGCCGGAATTCGGCTATTTTATAAAGACAGCGCTGGTAAACGATATTGTCCCCGACAGCAAGGTTGCTATTGCTATGAACGAAATCAACGCGCAGGAAAGAATGAGGGTTGCCGCTGAGCACAAGGGCGAAGCCGAAAAAATACTGGTGGTGAAAGCCGCCGAAGCGGATGCCAAGAGTAAAGAATTATCCGGCGTCGGTGTCGCCAACCAGAGAATGGCTATTATTAAAGGCTTGCGTGAATCCGTGGAGGATTTCCAGCAGGCAATTCAGGGGATCAATGCTAAGGACGTTATGTCGCTGGTGCTTCTGACTCAGTATTACGATATGCTGACCGATGTCGGCAAGCATTCGAATAACAATACAATTTTAATACCGCATTCTCCGGGTGCGGTAGGCGAATTCCAGCAGCAAATTTTATCATCACTTCTGGCTGCCGATAAAGCGACCGGTGAGAATAAGAAATAGTTATTAAGCATATTTGGATATCACGCCCTGCCCCGTTTTAGCGGGGCGGGGCATTTAGGGTGGGGTGGTATCCTGTCACTCTGAGTGAAACGAAGAGTCTGAATGCCATTCGATAAGCCTTGGATTCTTCGGCTTCGCCTCAGAATGGCACATAATAGAATGTCATTGCGAGGAGCTCCTACAAATCCGTTCATGGTGAGCCTGACGAACCACGCGGCAATCTCTACCGTTGAATATAGTCATGGTTGTGCTTCTTATAATCGGAAAAGTCTCTCATTATTATATGCGGGGAGGGGTAATTAAGTGGCATTGTAGGGATTGCTTCGTTCCGCTTAGCGGACCTCGCAATGACGATACATAATTGTCATGCTGGGCATAGCAAGGTATCTGAATGCCATTCAATAAGCCTTGGATTCTTCGGATTCGCCTCAGAATGACGGTTTAAGAGGACTTTTTGTATTGGATAGCGGTAATACAATTTCCGTTCGCCCTGACCTCTTCGAAGGGCACGAGTGGCTTTTGACTTTGTATATGCGGGGCGGGGTAATTAAGTTGTATTGTAGGGGTTGCTTCGTCCCGACACGGTCGGAACTCGCAAAGACGATACATAATTTGTCATGCTGAGTTCGTGATGGACAAACGAAGCCCCGATGAATCGGGATTTCGTCTCGACAAGCCGGAGCTAAACATCCGGGGTGGATATAAAAGTGTCTTTGCGAGGAGCTCCTACAAATCCGTTCGCCCAGAGCTTGTCGAAGGGTCAAATGAACGGAAGAAAGCATTTTTTGCCAATCCTCGCCGTTATGGTTTCCCGATAAATCGGGATTTCGTTCCGTTTTACGGAATTCAACATTCTTGTGAACGGCTGTCATTTAACCACCAACGGCTTGGAATAGGCTTACCACGACGGTACATAATTGTCACGCTGGGCATAGCAAGGTATCTGATTGCTATTCGATAAGCTTAAGATTCTTCGGCTTCGCCTCAGAATGACATACGGAGATGCGCGATAAGCCGCCCCCTTGTCATACTGAGCCGACTCCCGCCGAAGGGTCTTGTGAAGTATCGTTCGTGGCTTGTTAGTCCGGAAAGATTCTTTGTCACTTCGTTCCTCAGAATGACGGTGGGGCGTGGTCTGTGCCGCGTGTCAGCTACGTTCTTTGGCTCTTTGTCACTTTCGTCACCAGCGAAATAGGAAGAATCTCATGTCATCTCAAGACCCGTTGGCGGCGCTATTTCAAATTCACTGCCGTGAATTTGAATCGTAAACGCTCGGCTTCTGTT
>JAAYAZ010000027.1 GCA_012719115.1 Dehalococcoidales bacterium | reverse complement strand
CGATTTCATATTCACTTATTCCCAATGAGTCGGGATGAAGCATTGCATTTAATTAGTAAATCCGTAGGGACGGGCATTGCCCGTCCGCCAAATGCGAAACATAAAAGCGGACGACCATTGGTTGTCCCTACGGCGTTGTGGTTATTGTCATCCTGGGCAAAGCGAAGTATTTGAGTGCCATTTGTACTTGATGCCGAGGCAGCCTTTATGCTATTTCTCCCCACCCGCCGGATCCTTCATTCGTCCCTCACGAATTCAGGATGACAATATCGAGGGAAGTCATTTTTACATAATACCGTGCTTCTTTCTTTTCTTGAAAAAACCTGTTATCATTAACGTCCCCCGGTTTAAAAAATCCTCTTATAAATATCTTAAATAGTACAAAAAATTATCCCCGCGTAAACCTGAAATATTATTGACAGGCACTATATATTGTGGTACTCTTACAATTCCAGCACAATATAGTGAGGTGGCGGTATGAAATGCCCCTACTGCAAAAGTGAAGATTTAAAGGTTATCGATTCCCGCGATGTCAACGACGGCGTCAGACGACGCAGGCAATGCCTGAGCTGCAATTCGAGATTTACCACATATGAAAGAATTTTGCCCAGCAGTCTTTTTGTGATTAAAAAAGATATGCGTCGCGAGGAATTCAGCAAGGAAAAACTGCTTTCGGGTATACAGAAGGCCTGCGGTAAACGGCCTTTGCCGATCGGCGCCATTGAAAAGTTAGCCGATGATATCGAAGCTGAATTATATAACATGGGAAAAAGCGAGATAGACAGCTATAAGGTGGGGGATATGGTGATGGAGGGATTGCGGGAACTGGACTATATTGCCTATATCAGGTTTGCCAGCGTCTATCGCGATTTCAGTGATATTACCGATTTAAAGCAGGAAGTAGATACTTTGATTAACGCCGGAATAATAAAAAAGAATAAAACCAGCGGGCAATTAACCCTTTTGCCTGATGAATTAGCAGAAAAAACCAACCGGAAAGCAGGTAAATAGCTATCATGAGCAAGATAAATGATTCAAAAGGGAAAATAATAGACCGTACACAGGTTGCCAGAATAATATTTTCGGCAGCGGATTCGATGGGCATATCCGATAGAAAGCGTATAGAGCTTTTAGCCAATCAGGTCATCGACAGGCTGGAACGCCCTCAGACATTGCCCGGTATGGAAGACCTGGTGCCTAAGAATTATCGCTCTGCGCTTTCGGCTACCGAGTCGGAAATATTGAGTGTGGTGAAGGAATTTCTGGCGGATGAAAAAACTGAACAGGAAATAAAAGAAATAGCAGCACAAAATAGAGTGCCAACAGAGGAAACGGATGACAGCGAGGCAGTAACACCGGATACCCCGCAACAATCCCAAACTCATCAAAACAAGACTATGACAAAGGAGAAAGAAGCCATGACAGTAATTTCACAAGCTTCTGAAGGGGTTAGTCTGACCGATAATGCCCTCCAGGTATTGGAAAGAAGGTATCTAAAAAAAGATAAGCAGGGGAATGTAATCGAGACCCCTGAAGAATTATTCCGCCGTGTGGCACATACCATTGCCTCGGCGGAGACTAAATACGGAAATAAAACAGATGTTAAAAGATGGGAAGAAAACTTTT
>JAAYAZ010000227.1 GCA_012719115.1 Dehalococcoidales bacterium | reverse complement strand
TAAAACAGAAAGAAGAAGGCGGAGTACCGCCTGAAAAGGTAGCTGAACTGGCGGTATATCTTGCATCTTCGGAATCCGACGGTTTGTCCGGCAGGCTGGTCAGTTTATTATGGGATAACTGGAGAGACAGTAAAAAGCATCTGGAAGACATTAAAAATTCAGATATTTATACTATGCGCCGCATCGTCCCCGAAGACAGGGGGTTCGAATGGTAGAAAATAATAAAAAGATTAAAGTGGGAATAATAGGCACCGGCCTTATGGGCAGACGCCGTGCAGAGGCATTACGCAGATTTAAGGATGTCGAATTGGTGGTGGTATCTTCCAATCTATGCGATCAGGCACAATATCTGGCAAACGATATGAAATGCCAACAGGACGATGACTGGCAGCAACTGGTCTGCCGAAACGATATCGATGCCATAATAGTATCTACTCCGCCGGATTGCCATTTATCTATGTGTGTTGCCGCTCTGGAAAACGGCAAGCATGTTTTATGCGAGAAACCGCTGGCGCGTAACCCTGAAGAAGCCGAGATTATAGTTAAACTGGCGCGCCAAAAAGGGCTGAAACTGAAATGCGGATTCAACCATCGTCATCACCCTGCCATCCAACAGGCAAAACAATGGTTCGATAGCGGAGTAATCGGAGAATTGCTTTATATCCGTTCGGACTACGGCATCGGCGGCAGGCCCGATTATGATAAAGACTGGCGGGCAAACAAGGATATCGGCGGGGGTGGTCAGTTGATGGACCAGGGTATGCATGTAATAGACCTGGCACGCTGGTTTATGGGCGATTTCACTGAGGTTAACGGTTTCTTACAAACCGGTTACTGGAATATTGCTCCGCTTGAAGACAATGCTTTTTGTCTTTTACGAACTGATACCGGAAAGATTGCATCAATTCATGCCAGTTGGACTCAGTGGAAAAATCTATTTCGTTTTGAGATATTCGGAAAAGACGGATATATAATAGTTGAAGGTTTAGGAGGCAGTTACGGCACCGAAAAAGCTATTCTGGGTAAAAGGGCTTTTCTTGAACCGTTCAAAGAAGAAATAATAGAATACCGCGGCAGAGATGTTTCCTGGGAAGAGGAATGGCGTGAGTTTGCAAATGCAATTTGCGAAAATCGTGAGCCGATGGCAAACGGTGAAGACGGCTTGGCGGCTATTAAAATTGCTTATCAGCTTTATGAAGCGGAACAGAAAAGGAAGAATTAGCAATATTACTAAGATTGGAAATTAAAGGGGAAGTGTTATGACACAGGTACAGGATAAAGAAACCGAGATGCTGGTCGGCAGCGGCACGCCCGAAGATGAATGGCTGGAAGATACTCGCGGCTACCGCGTACGGCTTTCGCATTTGGAGCTTTTGGGGTTGGCAGATGTCAGCGGCAAGAAAATCCTCGATGCCGGCTGCGGACCCGGTACCTACGGCATTATGATGGCAGCGCAGGGAAACGAGGTGAAGGGTGTTGAGATTTCTCCTGGAAGTGTAGAAGTAGCCAACAGGAGGGCTGAAGAAAAGGGTGTTGACTTTACAGCACAGCAGGGGGATTTGGAGAACCTGCCGTTTGAGGATAATACCTTCGATATCTGTTACTGCGGATGGGTTTTGCACCACTTCCCGGATGTTAATCAAGCAGTTTCCGAACTGGTGCGCGTTCTCAAACCGGGAGGCAAAATCGCGCTTGCCGAACCCAACGAATCCTGTGCCGCAGTGCGTTTCAG
>JAAYAZ010000226.1 GCA_012719115.1 Dehalococcoidales bacterium | reverse complement strand
GTCCTGCCTTTTTGCGGCCGGTGCATGCGCGGATGCTTCCCTTGTAGTTGAGCTTTCTGCTGATTATCAAATAATCCGCCGCCGCCCTGAATGGGGAGCAGGCAGTACTGCGTGCGGAAAAGGGGATGGTTTTCTCCCAGCCTTTCTTTTTCGGCTTCGATATACGAAAGGTAATCAGGGTTGTATTTGGCTACTTCCTGCCAGTCGTAGCGAAAGTGCCGCTTTATTCCGTCTTTTCTCTCCAGTTCCAAGTTGTGCTGCTTGACCTCTTCCAATAGGGTAGTATCGTCCCAGGCGGTGCCGTAATGCACGGTAGTAACGTTGGTGGTGCTGCCCATCGGTTTGAAGTCCTTGCTGTATTTATCCTTGTCGATGTCCTGCGATTCGTCGATTTCCAGTAGTAGGTGGGCAGTGTTGCCGACCACGTTTGACGAATGCTCGGCGGATAGGAAAACGGCACGGCAGTAGCCCAGTTTTATGATATACCCCTGTTCTGCCGTCCAGATATTATAGAATCCGGCGTCATTCAACCTGTCTTTAAGCCTTGCCATCGAAATCAATGCCTGCGGCTTGAAAGTCGGGGCGCACTTTATCAGGTTCTTGGAGCTTGACATAAATAGAGTCAGTAAAAGCAGTTCCATCTGAGCGGAAAGCTCGTTTTTGCCACCCTGACGCGCAATCTCGACCGAAAAGGTACCCCCTTTATGGTAAAAAACGCTCTCCAGCACGGCTATAGCGATTTCTTTCTGGTAGGGGCGCAGCCTATTTATCAAACAGCTTCCCGATGGTGATACCCAGTGGCAGGGCAACATCCTTCAGCACGTTTGAAACAGCTTCCTTGAGCCCTGCCTTATCATTTTTACTGATGTTGTATTTGGTTCTCACCAGTCCTCCCAGAGTTGTTAAAGCCTTCATAATCAGCTCCATGTTTTCGGGGTCGTGCCTTAATACGGACTTGATTTTGGTTCTCATCAAGGCTATTTCATCATCGATGCCATAGACTATTGTTGCCAGCTCGAAGTCAATTTGCTCATCTTCATCCAGAACACGTGAATAAAAGCCGTGCTTACGCGCATACTGGTTGCCTGCCGGTGCGCCTCTTCCTGTTCTCTCGGTCATATCTTTATCTCCTGTGCATCAGTTCCCCTGTCAAAACGAGTAACGGTCAAAGGGGATTCAGTGTTATCAATAATAGTAGCACATATGTTCTGATAATTATATAAGATATTGTCGCCGGTTTGTGACTTTTGTCTATGACAGGTTGTTATCAGTGTTGTATAATGATGGTATATACAGAGATGTATAAATTAAATTTGGAGGATGACAGATGAAAATTATCACCCTTTGCGGCGAAAAGAGTTGCTGCCCGGTCGTTAAAATCGACGAGGAAAAAGTTGAAATCGGGGAAGAGGGTAACCTCTGCGTTCTTAAAATGAGCGAGTGGGAAACCCTGAAAAAGAAGATTATGGAGAACGAAGTCTAGTTATAAGCTATGTTTATAGCGGAAAGGACAGGAGTAAAAAACCTGTCCTTTCTTTTTATCAGCCAACTATCATTACCATGGGGTCCTCTACACTGTCATTCTGAGGCGAAGCCGAAGAATCCAAGGGTTATCGTATTGCATTTAGTTCCTTCGTCCCGATGTATCGGGACTCGGGATGACACAAAGGCCCCTTCCCTCTTTGGAAAAGAGGGAGTGAGGGAGATTTACTTCAAATTGCCAAATCAATTCGGATAACTTACCAAAATCCCTCTTAATCTCCCTTTGCTAAAGGGAGAGAACCGCAGAGTGGTAATTTTTGCCTCTATTTACAAAATTCGTTAGGAGGACAAGTAATATTATCGTGATAATACTGTCATGCTGAATTCGGGAGGGACGAATGAAGCCCCGACCGGTCGGGGCGAAGCATCTTGGGTGGGCTTTTACGGAGTACCACAAATGATGCCGAGGTAGCCTGTTTGCTGTTTCTCCCCACTCCCAAGATTCTTCAGTCACCCCTTGTGATTTCAGAATGACAATAACAAAAACTGTCATGGTGAATTTGTGTTGGTCGTATATGGGGTGGGGAATTCGGGACGTAGAAAGCCTCTGCCCCTTCCTCTCTTCTCCGATTTTGAAGAACCGGGGATGCGCCTTCTGTCTTTCTGAGGCGAAGCCGAAGAATCCAAGACTTATCGTATTGTATTTAGTTCCTTTGCTACGTCCGGAGTGACAATTTAATCGTTAATCCTGTAGGGACGGGCATTGTCCGTCCGCCAGATACGGAAAGATAAATGCGGACGACCATTGGTCGTCCCTACGATTGTTATTTGTAATGCCCGAATTCGTGAGGAACGAATGAAATATCGGGTGAGGAAAAAACCGTTTTTGGTGAGCTTATCGAACCATAACGGTGGCGGATTATATGAAATGTCATGCCGAGTTCGAGGTGGTCGAACGCAAGTCTAAAAAAAACCCTCATCAGTCTCATTTCATTCGACAGCTTCCCCCAAGGGAAGCCGTTTTTTGCCCTGACCTGTCGGAACCACTTGTTAAGACATTTGTTACCTCACCTGCTTTGTTTATCCACATACAATAATTTGACCGTGTTAGGCTTGATAGCCTATAATCCATAGATAAAAATAAAGCAAGAATTGATAAAATATGAGCATTTTAGAACAACTGGAAGAATTAAAAACACAAGCCGTTACCGAACTCGATGCCATAGATGACCCAAAACAGCTCGACCTTTGGCGCGTGCAGTATATGGGTAAAAAGAGTAGGCTTAACGAAGTTCTGCGCGGGCTTGCCGCACTCTCCATCGAAGAAAAGAAGACGGTCGGCGCTACTGCCAATCAGCTTAAACTCGAGCTTGAGTCCGCATTGAAAGAAAAAGAGCTCTCGCTTGGTGAAAAGGTAATTTCCGCCAAAGGCGAAGACGCCATTGATATTTCACTTCCGGGGCGTAAGCCCCCGCTGGGACAACTGCACCCCATTTCACAGGTAATCGACGAGATGTGTAAGATATTTGTTTCGATGGGTTTTCAGGCGGTAGAAGGTCCCGAGGTGGAGTGGGATTACTATAACTTCGATATGCTAAATATCCCCAAAGAGCACCCGGCGCGTGATAATATGCAGACACTCTGGGTGGATTACGAAAACGAAAAGGGCGAACGTCCGATGCTACTCCGCACGCATACCTCGCCGATGCAGGTGCGCGTGATGGAAAAAATAAAACCTCCGTTGCGTATCGTCGTTCCGGGTAAGGTTTACAGGTATGAAGCTATCGATGCCACCCATATTCCGATGTTTACCCAAATCGAGGGGCTGGCAGTTGATAAAGGTATAACTTTAGCGGATTTGAAAGGCACGCTTTACGAATTTGCGCGCCGCTATTTCGGCTCGGATAGAAAAGCGCGTTTCCGCTGCGATTTCTTCCCCTTCGTGGAACCGGGCGTGGAAATGTCAATTGAATGTATCGTTTGCAAAGGCGCCGGCTGCCGGTTATGCAGTAACAGCGGCTGGCTGGAGATACTGGGCGCCGGAATGGTACATCCGAGAGTACTTGAGGGTGTCGGTATCGATTCAACCGTATATTCCGGCTTTGCCTTCGGTATGGGTATCGAACGCATTCCCATGCTGCGCTACGGCATAGATGACATCCGCCTCTTCTACGGCGGAGACCTAAGATTTTTGAGGCAGTTTTAATTATGAAAGTACCTGTTAAATGGCTTAAAGACTACATCGATATAGATTTATCACCAAAGGAATTGGCTCATGTGCTGACGATGTCGGGTACCGAATCCGAAGTCAAGTACATCGGCGAGAGCTGGGAGGGCGTTGTTATCGGGCAGATTGCCGCGGTTGACCCTCACCCCAACGCCGACAGATTGAGGCTGGCTACCGTAAATACCGGAAGCGGAATGCAAACGGTAGTCTGCGGAGCGCCCAACCTTGCCATCGGTGATAAGATTGCTTTTGCTTCCGTTGGCGCCAATCTTATCGACGGACACACCGGAGAAAAGTCTATCCTGAAACCGGCTAAGATTCGCGGCGTCGAATCCTGCGGAATGGTCTGTTCCGAGATGGAGCTTGGCATGTCCAAGGACCACGAGGGCATACTGGTACTGGCTTCCGATGCCCCGCTGGGTAAACCTTTGGCTGAGTTTCTTTCAGATATAATATTGGATATCGATGTTACCCCCAACCGCCCCGATTTGCTTTCTGTAATCGGTGTTGCCTGGGAAGTGGCAGCCATCACCGGCAAAAAGGTAAAAGTCCCCGATTTATCATACGAAGAAGCCGGGGATGCCATCGACAAGCAGGTTTCTATCGCAATAGAGGATGAAGATTTATGCCCGCGCTACTCTGCCAGCCTGATTAGCGGTGTAAAAATTGGCGAGTCACCGGACTGGTTAAAACAAAGGTTAATAGCTTGCGGTGTGCGCCCTATCAGCAACATCGTCGATATCACGAACTATGTGATGTTCGAATACGGGCAGCCGCTGCACAGCTTTGATTACGATAAAATAAAGACCAATAAAATTGTTGTACGCCGCGCTGAAAACGGCGAAGTGATGCAGACGCTTGACGATGTCGAGCGCAAGCTGAGCGACAACATGCTGATGATTACCGACGGTGAAAAATCGGTGGCGATTGCCGGCGTTATGGGCGGAGCCAATAGTGATATAACCGAAAACACTACAACGATACTTTTGGAATCCGCAAACTTCAATGCAGCCAGCATTCACTACACCAGCCATAACCTGAAGCTTGTCAGCGAAGCCAGTATGCGTTTTGAGAGGGGTATTCGCCCCGATTTGACC
>JAAYAZ010000225.1 GCA_012719115.1 Dehalococcoidales bacterium | reverse complement strand
CAACTACTCTATGCACAATCACTCTCCATTTTATATCTCTCACCATAATGACGAAAATGGGGAGCTCCCCATTTTCGTCATTATGGTGAGAGATATAAAATGGAGAGTGATTGTGCATAGAGTAGTTGTTACAGGCAGTCTCTAAACAGTATGCACAAAACACTCACCATTTTCTATAATCATCCTTGCGGCTATTAAAGTCGCGAATAATTGATAGGGGGATGATTATATTGAAAAACCAGGACATTCACGGTGCAATACTAAGCATCATGGAAGGTCTTAAGCACGAAGGGAAGTCACCAAAAACTCTAAAGACATATGAGACATCGTTCAACTCATTTAAGTGCTATTTAGCGGAAAATGAGGTTGTAACCGTTGATGAGAAAGCTTGCCTAGAATATATTCACATAAAAACAGGGCAACGGTATAGCAACTTCGCGTGTGTTACGTCAAGTTCCAGGGTGGATTACCGTATGCGCCCATTGTCTCTTTTGCTGCAATTCTTGGAGAATGGGTATTTCTGCAACAAAGTTAGAAGGATAATACCAAAATTTATCTGTCCACCATGCTTTGTGACGGAATACGAAGCCTTCTGCGAAGAATTGGTCTATCGCGGGTATAAGAAGGCGACGATTGAGTCAAACACCCAGAAGGTGCAATTGCTGATTACGTATTTGGCGGAGCATGGGGTTGCCGCATCAGAGGACATTACTATCCAACATATCGAAGACTACCTGAAAACTCTCGAGGGCTATGCTGTCAAATATATCGGTACCTTTTTGTATGTTTTCAGGAATTATTTTTCGTTTCTTCTCGGACGAGGCTGTATCGATCAGGATTTAGCCGCAATACTGCCCAAAGTGCGCACACCGCGCAATGCTTCCATCCCATATGTATGGTCAAAAGAAGACCTGCGAAAACTGCTCGACGCCATTGACCGCGAGGATCCCAAAGGGAAACGGGATTATGCGATTCTTTTGATTGCAATCCGGCTTGGCCTCCGTATTAGCGACATTAGGAGCCTGAAACAAGCGTCCATAGACTGGAACCGTAACACGATAAATCTGAAAATGGTCAAGACTGGCCAGCCAATCGAACTCCCGCTACTCAAAGATATAGGGTGGGCTATCATTGACTATTTACGGAACGGCCGCCCTTCCTCGAACAGCGAATGCCTATTTATCCGGCATAAGGCACCATTCAACGCCTTTGGCGACCGCAATGCATTTAGCAGAGAATTGCACAGGTATATTTTGAAAGCCGGTCTGAATTTACCGGATGGCCAACGGCATGGGATGCACTCGCTCAGAAGCACTTTGGCGGGGAATATGCTGGATGTAAAATCGCCGTTGCCAATTATATCGGAGGCATTGGGGCATCAGTCCGTCAACACGACCGGCATTTATCTAAAAATTGACGTCGAAGGATTGCGTAAATGTGCAATTGACCCAGAGGAGGTGCTTTCTTGTGAAAACACCTTATGAATGGAAAAGTGATCTTGCAGAAGCCATTCAAAACTATATTTCTCTCAAAAGGCAAACCGGTATGAAATTTGAAACCCAGGAATGCTATCTGCGGCACTTTGACACCTTTTATTTCAGCAACGGGTTTGACGGGGCTGCTCTTACAAAAGAGATGGTCAATGATTTTATATATGACAAAAATGAACGGCCGGTTTCTCACCGCAATAAGGAAGTGGTGATGAGGGATTTCGCGATTTATCTTTCTGACAGGGGCTACCACGCTTATGTAGCCATAGTAAAAACCGACCTTCAACGCTGTAAATTCATCCCGCGCATCTTGAGCGACGATGAGGTCCGGCGTTTCTTTACAGCCATTGATGATTACCCACAGTCTTATCCGCAGGCAAGATTCTCGTACAGAAATACAGTCGATCCGGTTCTATTTAGGTTTTTGTACAGCACAGGCGTCAGGATATCCGAAGCGCTGAATCTCATGATCAAAGACGTAAACGTAGATTCAGGAATTGTCACTGTTCGAGCCGCCAAGAATATGAAAGATCGCCTGATCCCAATGGCTGACAACTTGACAAAACGTATTGCCGCTTTTGTTGATGGTTTTCACAGATTCAGTGATAGCGGGATGTTTCTTTTCCCGGTGCTTAGGCCGGGAAAAACTAGCCTAAAGCTACCGGATTTGCCCGTGCCGGAGATGCCGGGTATAATGGCCAGTACAACAACACGATAGGGGTGAAGAAAAGACCCCGGGATTGCTTGCTCTATTCGCAGTAGAGCAT
>JAAYAZ010000224.1 GCA_012719115.1 Dehalococcoidales bacterium | reverse complement strand
TTGGAGGTGCCTTGCCTTTTATACTGGCAGAACCGCTGGGGTTTAATAACTATGGGGATTTGCTGTGGACGCTGATAGTGATAAGTTCCCCCTGTTTGGTACTATCGGGTTCAATTTAAAACGAGCCAGAAGTAATCCGGAAGTATTGTCATAAAATCCCTGTCAGTCATCTTGAAAAGGCTTTGTGCGGTTAAGGAGTTTTCGGATTATCGAATAGTCAGTTTAATTTAAAGTTATCTTTTCATCTTTTTAACATTGCACTTTACAATATTTAGTCTATTTTCTAGCTGCTAATTAGTTGATTCAGGTTATCCCACGAAGTTCTGGCTTCTGTTTTATCAATTTGAGTATACATTTGACGTGGGATATTTTCTAAAATTCCGGTCGGCAAATGAATAGCGACTCTGTTCTTTTCCATTTCATTTCCGAATTGAACGGAATAAGTTGTCGCCCCCCAATAAAGTATTCGTGGTTCCTCGTTATCGATAATGAACCCTTTTTCAGTTGCATGTTGTCTGGCTCTTTCTATATAGTTGCTGGGGGCATTCCCCTCGCCAAATTCCAATACCGGCTGAAGGTCTTTGCAGGCAGATACGATTATATGTCCCGTAGATTCCCCGTTTTTTAATACCGTATATTCATATGCTATTGCCTGAGTTGCATCCGCAACATAGCGGTAAATAACCGGTGCACTCAGTTCGCCTCCTTCCCATGAGGGGATAGAAGGAATGGAATTATTCATCCAGTACAAAGCTACAGCATCAGCTTCGCTTTGACTGACCCTGTTTTCATCGGTTAAAACGACTTTGTCCGAGAAGAACTCGCACCCCGTAAGCGGAGAGACACACGATAATGTTACCAGTAAAAGCGCTAAAAATAATTTTAATATTTTCATATTAACTTCCCATCGCCAAACCCTTTGACAGAATTGTTTAATCCCTGTCAACGGCATCTATATATGTAATAAAATCCTGTATATAATTGCCGTCTGAATCCAGGCATTCTCCTTCGAATACATACACAGGCAGTGAATATTCCTGTTTTTCAATATGTGCCTCAATAAAATAACCTATATAAATACCATTTATTATTATTTTTTTGCAGTTGGAGGGTACTGCAAAAAGGATTCCATTACCTTTCATTAAGCTATCGCATGCTTCGATGGAATTTATACATTCAACTTTATCGTATTCTTTTAATTCGGGGTGTATAATTGTAGCCTTGAGTATATTACCCATATCACTGATTCGAACACTAAATGATGCTCCATTTCCTACCAAAGGCATATCATCAATATACTGTCTATATTGAACTAGAAGATGACTGGGTTTAGTATTGACAGTGCCACCAACCTTTATTTCTTTGAACTCAATATCCGAAAACCACAAACCGATTTTTTTAAAAAACCCTTCGGCGATTGTTCTAATTTCGTTATCTGGTGGAAAGGTGGAAGCTGATCCAAACAGACTGAGCCCTGAATTATATTCCATACGTCCACTAAAGGATACCCTTAGGCTCATATTGCCGGTTGACATGACAAATATTTCTTGTGATTCTATAATGCCTGCTTCTCCAGAAAAGCCCAGTTTGGCTCCGAGTTCTTCCACAGATTCTTTTGTTGTATCAGATTGCATTATTTGGTAGTAATCTAAAAATTTTGGATAATCTGGTAAAGTAGTATTCAAGATAAATTCAGCACCCTGTAACCCGCCCATAGATTCACCTAAAACATAATTTGGGGCTGAAGGTGTAGATCCCATACCGATAAGGTTTTTCCCGTATATTGCCCCACTTACAAGGAGAATAACTGTAATAATTGATATAAATACAGGCAAAGGCTTCCTGCTCCAAAAGCCAAGCTTTTGTTTGTTGCGATTTTCGCTTGTAGCCTTGGAAGTAGCATTATTCCACCATTGTGCCGTAGGTTCTTTACTATCGACCTCTTTATTTAACAGTTCGCGGATTTCCTGTTCGAGATTATTATTCTCCATCATATTGCCTCCCTGCCGAG
>JAAYAZ010000223.1 GCA_012719115.1 Dehalococcoidales bacterium | reverse complement strand
TCCGGCAGAAGGTTGAAGCACAGGGGTTTCAACCTCTAAAAAGCCATTGTTATTCAAATAGTTCCGGATAGCCGCTATTATACGGCTGCGCATTCGGAACGTGTCTTTAACTTCCTGATTACTGATAAGGTCAAGATATCTCTGGCGATGTCTGGCGTCAACATCCTGTAACCCGTGATACTTCTCCGGTAGTGGCAGTAACGATTTGGATAAAAGAACAAACTCTTCTACGTGAACTGTAGGCTCACCGGTCCGAGTTCTCATCAATCCGCCTTTAACACCGATAAAATCCCCTATATCGAGGTCCTTGTACAACTCTGCCGAAGCTTCATCCTCAAGTACAGTTTTGGTAAATATTATTTGTATTTTACCGGAACCGTCCTGAAGATCCAGAAAAGAGCTTTTCCCCATTTTTCTTATAGCCATAATACGTCCGGCTATACTGATTGTATCCGGGTCTGTTTTTTCTGCATCCTCGTTGTTTTTCAGTAGAGCCTTAGCTTCTTCGGCAGTGTGAGTGCGTTCATAACTACGGGGATACGGGTCTATTCCGCGATTTTTAATTCTTTCCAGTTTATCCAATCTCTGTTGGGTCAAATCATCTAATCTAGAAGCCATAATAATCCTTTAATCTTTTATAGTGAACGATATATACGTATTGGGGTTATTTGATATATAACTTTTAAGTTTATTCCAGATATTATATTTTATCAAGTAATTATAGTAAAGCTGGGATATTTGTCAGGCACACCTTTTCAGTGTTACAAGCCATGTGAGCGACTTAATGTCTTTTTCAAGCAAATATTTTATATACGAGCGTATCAGCCTTTCAAGCTCTAAACTAAGCTCTTTAGTCATTTTAAGCCGTCTGATGGTATTATAATTGCCATCCTGCAATAACCTGAAAATCTTCAGTCCGTTTAATGAAATAGAGTAACTGAAATTTCCGTTTCTTGCGCATGATGGACAGTTCATACCACCTGCGCTTGGGCAGAATTGATTTGTTACCGGTTTTAATTGCTTATGGCATGAGACGCACTGCTTGAGTTGCGGACGATAACCAAGATTATCCAGCAATTGAACTTCGAAATAACGGAGAACTAATTCGCGATTCCTTTCGGTGGATAGTTTATCCAGTACATCCAGGAGCATTAGAAAAAGGGGGTAATCTTCTATTCCCTCTCCAGTAAATTGATTTAACAACTCTATTATATAAAGAGCGTAAGACGTCAGCTCCAGATCGTTTTTTATGTTTATGAAACCGTTTATTGTCTGGCTTCCGGTAACCGTTGCAAGGTTTTTGCCCCGTGCAAATGAGACCATGCTGTGGGTGAGCAGTTCCAGATGACCGGACATTTTACTTTTAGGTTGTCTGACTCCTTTGGCAACGGCT
The DNA here is from genome assembly GCA_012719115.1 of Dehalococcoidales bacterium. Taxonomy (GTDB): domain Bacteria; phylum Chloroflexota; class Dehalococcoidia; order Dehalococcoidales; family UBA5627; genus UBA5627. The sequence continues at coordinate 1,039 of JAAYAZ010000223.1, read as the reverse complement.
TGTATCTTTCCAAGGTGGGGAGTATAAAAAGTCAGAATTCTGTCTGCTTCACCCAGTTTGGTTTTTTTGATAACTATGGCTTCAGTCTTATAGTCTCTTGGTTCTGACATTTTATATTTCTTAACTTATCAATACACGAAAAAAAACGCAAATATGCAATATCGCCTCATAAATAATAAGTGGTAAAAGTTTTTCACAATATCCTTTTGCCGACCGGGATATCTCTATCAGGTTGTATCAGGATAACATCCTTGTCGTCCAAAACTGCTCCCAGAACAAGTACTTCCGATATAAAATCGGCTACCTGTTTCGGCGGGAAGTTTACTACAGCTGTTACCAGCCTTCCGATAAGTTCCTCTTTGCTATAGCAAGCGGTAATCTGCGCACTGGATTGTTTCTCTCCCATTTCCCCGAAATCAATCCACAGCTTATAAGCAGGTTTTCGGGCACGAGGGAAATCCTCAACTTTCGTTATTCTGCCTACCCGTATATCTATCTTTTCAAAATCTTCATAATTTATAAAATGCATTTTTAATCGCTTTTACTTTAACTCCTGCCTGCCCTCAAGCGCACGGCTTAAAGTAACGTCGTCGGCATATTCAAGCTCCGTTCCAAACGGCAACCCTCTGGCAAGCCGTGTAACTTTAACACCCAGCGGGATGATAACCTTATTAAGGTACATAGCGGTCTGTTCGCCTTCAAGTGTCGGGTTGGTAGCCAGAATTACTTCTGATATATCTCCATCTTTAAGCCTTACCATCAGTTCCTCAATTCTAATGTCGCTAATTCCTATTCCGTCAGTTGGCGATATAGATCCATGGAGAACATGATAAAGACCCTTATAAATACCTGAATGTTCCAGCGCTAAGATGTCCTGCGGTTGTTCGACTACACATATACTGCTTTTGTCCCGTTTTTCGTTACGGCAAAGGGGGCAGAACTCCGAATCGGCAATGTTAAAACAGACTGAGCAGAGGCGCGTGCTGTTTTTCAGTGACATAATAGCCTCTGCCAGAGAGATAACCTGCTCTTTTTGCGT
>JAAYAZ010000222.1 GCA_012719115.1 Dehalococcoidales bacterium | reverse complement strand
TGCTTTGGCAACATTGGGCACATTTTTCAAAAAAACCACATTCATTCTTCAACATCCTTTAACAAAAATACTCATAGACATTATACTGCATTATGATGTCGGATTAAACCTGATTTTCAATATAATTAGCGGCGGATATTGCAGCTACCGCTCCGTCACCGGCGGCGGCAATCACTTGTCGGATAGAGTTTTGGCGAATGTCACCGGCGGCATAAATGCCCGGCACTCCCGTTTCCATCTTGTTATTAACAATTATATATCCCTTATCATTTAACGGAACGATATTTTTCAGATACGAAGTATTGGGTACCAGGCCTATGGCTACAAAAACGCCGTCTATTTCTAAAAATGATTCCTTATTGCTTTTTACATCGGCAAGTTTCAGTTTATTGACAAAGATTTCTCCCTGTACTTCTTTGACAACGCTGTTCCATATAACATTAATTTTCGGCTCGGCAAATACTTTATCCTGTACCACCGGCGTTGCTCTTAACTGGTCTCTGCGGTGAATAATGCTGACATTCGAGGCAAATTTGGCAATGTGCAATGCTTCATATAATGCGGCGTTGCCTCCCCCCACAACCGCTACCCTCTTATCCCGGAAGAAAGGCCCGTCGCGGGTTGCACAGTAGGAAACGCCCTTTCCGCTGAATTCCTTTTCACCGGGAACATTTAATTTTTGCCTTTCGGAACCGCCGGTAATGATCAGAGCTTTAGCTGAATAATATCCCTGTGTTGTTTTTACGGTTCTTATATTATCTTCAATATTTACGTATGTAACTTCATCATTAACTACCTCTGTTCCGTAAAGCAAAGCCTGTTCGTGCATCAGTGCAGTAAGTTCCATTCCGCCGATGCCTTTGGGGAAACCGGGGTAGTTATCTACTTTTTCCGCTTCGTTTATATTGCCGCCGATTAGTCCTTTTTCTATCAGCAGTGTGGAATGTTTATTTCTTGAAGTATAAAGAGCGGCAGTCAGTCCTGCAGGACCGCCTCCTATAATTATGACGTCGTATAGCTTATTCATTAAATAATACTCCTTTACTGTTTTTTCACGCGGTCGCTTGGTTATCTGGTTCAGTGTACAAGAGATGTTAAAAACAAAAAAGTAACATCATGGAGATTACACTCGGTTTAAATATTACCAATCTCTGTCGTTTGTGGCAAATGAGAGGTGATTGCATTGCATAACTTACTTGACTGCCTTGTAAAAACCCATAATTAGTCCACAAAGATTCAAATAAATCTTTTAAACCGGTACTAGGGGCAGAAAGTACTGCGTAAATATTTGCCAAAACTTTTTTAAAATAGGTATAAAGTACTTGACAACCATTTAATAAAGTACTATAGTAATGGAAGTGTAGTACTAGCATTGTATTGCATAAATTGTAATACACGCATTGCTAAGTACTAGTTTTACTTTAAAAGAAAGATGTTTAACCGTAAATTACAGAGAGAGAAGAGGGGGGAATTATGGAAAAAAAGCAATGGTCTTTTTTAACCAACTACGGCATTGTGTTTGCTTACATCTCACAAAACCCTAAAAGCACTACACAAAAGATTGCGGAAATGACGAATATGAGCATACGGGGCGTCAATATTATTATCGATAACCTAAATGAAGCGGGCTATCTGACAAAGGTTAAGGATGGCAGGTGTAATTACTATGTTGTGCACCCGGAACTTACCATACGTGAAGACCTTTTAGGAGAGTGCACTATAGGAGAGGTTCTTAAGGCTTTCGGTTATGACGTGAAACGTAAAGGAAAACTGGATGTCTCCTATTCTTAGCAATCATTATTTCGTATAAGTAGACGGATGTTATGAAAATATTTACTTGGATTATATCAATAATACTCGGTCTATTAATAGCGGTGTTGGCTTTTGTCTATTTTTCACCGCAGTACAGCATGTATATGGTGAGAAGTGAAAGCATGACTCCTACTATTAATATGGGCGATGTTGTATTCGTTGGACCGCCGGATGGCATATTCAGCGGTGGCATCGGGCCGGGAACTATTATTACCTACGGTTCCGGTAATGAACTGATTACCCATCGTGTTGTTGCGCAAGAGGGAGCTTCATTTATAACAAAAGGTGATGCCACGGAAGAGCCCGACAGCGCTCCTGTTAATCTCTCTCAGGTAGTAGGAACTTATCTTTTCAAAATACCCAAACTGGGGTATATGGTTAATTTTATGCATACCAAAATCGGCTGGTACGTTGTTGTAATTGTGCCGGCGATTATCTTTTTAGGTTTGATATTCAAAGAAATTATCAAGGAGGTGCTGCATAAGACGACTGCATAGTTTATTTGTATGGCAACCCCTTTTATTTCACGGGATTGCCTTTAAAAATAGTAATAAAAAATTTATCAAGATTAAGGAGGGAGGCAGCGTATGAGATGGTTTTAAAAATGAAAATTGCAATTACGGTAAATCCAACCAACAGTAAAAAAAATTAAAGGGAGAAAAAAATGAAAAAGATTCTTAGTTTATCAATCGTAGCCTTGATGGTTATCGGTCTGGTAGCCGGAGGCACCTGGGCATTCTTCAGCGATACCGAAACAAGTAACGACAACACCTGGACAGCCGGCACACTTAACTTGGTGAACGTCATTGCTGGCACGGCAGTAGATACCGACGTAGTTGTTACCGAACAGGCTGATGGATTAAATGACAAAGTAGTATTCGGCGGAGCAACCCCCATTGTACCCGGTAATTCCGGTACCATAAAATGGACGCTAACAAATCAGGGTACTACGGATGGGTTCCTGACTATAGATGCGGCTACAACCTTTGGTGAAGGTGGAGCAGCCACAGAACCCGAAGCAGTTGATGAGGATGGTACGCCTGTAGGTCTTGACACCGGGATTAAGGTATGGGTAACCAAAACTATAGGCGAAACTACCACTAATATTCTCGGCGCGACTGACGCCTATGTTGCCATGTCCGGACTTGCAGCA
>JAAYAZ010000221.1 GCA_012719115.1 Dehalococcoidales bacterium | reverse complement strand
TTCGTGCGATTGCTATGCCTGTAAAAATCACTCGGCAGCTTATGTGCATCACCTTTTCGATGCCAAGGAGTTATTGGCTTATCGTCTGGCAACAATCCATAATCTGCGCTTTATGCATAACCTGATGGCCGATATCAGAAAGTCCATTCTTGAAGGTACTTTCGCTTATTTTAAGGCAGACTTTCTAAATAACTACAAACCCACCAACGAAGAAGTTCGCATTGAGCAGAAAAAGAAGTGGATTGAAGCGCGCCATCCGAGAGAGGGATAATATATCTTTGCGATTTTTTCCGCAGGAAAAGCGAAGCAATCTCAACCGTTTTAATAGATATATCATTTGATATTTTATCATCAAAATCCCTCTCAATCTCCCTTTTCTAAAGGAAGAAATGACTGAGATGTTTTGTCTTATTCTTTAATTACGACAGGTAGCTTCACAACGAAAAGTCCGGTAATTTCTTTACGGTCAAAAGAAAACCTGTTCTTCCACTTTGGAAAAGGGGAATCAAAGGGGATTTGATTCGAATATTATCAATATCGTTTTCGAATAGTCCTGATTATTTTCGGTCGGGGAAATAATTGGTCGCCCCGACGTTTTGTCATGCCGCAGTTCCGATGAATCAATCCTGACGCCTTTCCCAAGCCGCTCTTGGTCTTGTCGAATCCATAACGGCAATCTCTATCGTTCAATATCGTCAGGGCTGCGCCTTCATTATATATGCGAAGCGGGGGAATGATGTTGTATTGTCCCGACCAGTCGGGACTTCGTCCCGCAAAGCGGAACTTGCAACAACGATACATAATTGTCATGCTGAATTCGTGTGCTTCGATAAGCTAAGGATGCGCGGGTTTTCATATTTGTCATTCTGAGTTCGTGTCCTTCGCCAAGCTCAGGATGAGCGGATTTTTATATTTGTCATTCTGAGTTCGTGGTGGTCGAACGAAGAATCCGGGGTGGGGTGGTTATTACGAGTTAGCTACCTGATGCTGTGGCAATCTGCTTGCTATTTCTCCCCACCCCCCGGATCCTTCAGTCCCGACTAGTCGGGATTCAGAATGACGCACAATAGAATGTCATTGCAGGGAGCCCCCTACAAGTCCGTTCGCCCTTGTATCTTAAAAATATTGTATCATTATTATTTCCACTGTCAGTCACCTAACTAACAGTTTGGGTCGAATCCTATCGATTGGAATAAACAAATCAAAGCCCTCTCTCAATTCCCATTCTTGCATATTGTTAAATTCGGACACCTACGAGGTCATCGACGGCAAATTGCATATCACGAGTGGGAACAACCGGATTATTTTATGAAAATTTATTTTGCCTCCTCTCCTTAATGATGCTCATTTTATAAAAAAAAGCTATTGACTATCGCCCATTAAAAATAGATAATAGATTGTTATCTTTTTTTATCGCCGGAAACTCGGTTTATCAAATTAAAAATATAAGGAGAAATTTATGGCTTTTTGTAACAATTGTGGCAGTCAATTAAAGCCAGGGGCTAAGTTCTGTGAAAACTGCGGTGCACTTGCAGAAGAAGAAAAGACGCCTGAATCTACCGGGGCAGCGCCGGTTTACACTCCTCCCCCGTATCAGCCCTATGCTGGAGCGGCACCGCCAACGGCGCCTGCCGGCGGTAAAAACTTCGGCTTGCCGGCTATTATTCTAGCCTGTGCTCTGGTGGTTGTGTTGATAGGCGGAATCATCGGTATTGTTACTCTTTCCGGTACAGTCAGTGACTTGAAAGAGGAAAATACTCAACTCGTTGCTGATAAAAACCAGCTTACCAACCAGCTGAATGCTGCAAACAGTACAATACTCAGCTTAAACAGCGACCTGAGTGCGGCTAACAGTGAAATCAGTGAATTAACCGGCGATTTGAATACGGCAACCGGACAGATTAACGACTTAAACGATGACCTGTCTGAGGCTAACAGCAATTTGAATGCAGCCAGTGCAACTATTGCTAATCTGGAAGATGAAAATGCGGAACTTGCGGCTGATAAAAGCGAACTGGCTGCCGATTTGGCAGATGCCAATGATAGCATTCTATCATTGAATTCGATAATCGACATCATGGATTATAACTACAGTGAAATAATTGCCTTTATCGAAACGAGATTCGGGCTGGTCGAAGAAGATGCTACGCAGTTTGTTACCCCGAACGATGAAACTGTCGGGGAACTGGTGGACTTTTTGGTTACTCCCTTTACTTCCTCAGATTGGCACAAGGCATGGGATGACATGCAGTATTTATATACTTGGGTACGCAATAATATAGAGTACTCATATGATTCGCCATTACCGTTATTGCCTCTGGATTTACTTGAAGGCGGTACGATCGACTGGTTCGGTGAATTCTGGCAATATCCGGTTGAAACCATTTACTGGGAAAGAGGAGATTGTGAAGACCAATCGCTGCTTTTAACCAGCATGATTAAGAACTATGGCGAGGGTGGAACATATGCATATTGTGTCGGTATCAGCAACGGGGAATCGGGGCATATGGCAGTCTTCCTGCCCGTTGAAGGAGGTAATTTGGTAATATTCGACCCGACAGGG
>JAAYAZ010000026.1 GCA_012719115.1 Dehalococcoidales bacterium | reverse complement strand
GACATCAAAGACTTATCCCCCGATGCCATTAATGATTTATTGAAATACGATTGGCCCGGTAATGTCAGAGAGCTTGAGAACGTAATAGAGCGGGCGGTAATCCTGTCAGAGGAGGGTTCTCTAAATACAAAAGACCTTTTATTGGAAGAAAACGGTGCGCTTGTAGGGGAAAAATCATTGACCAGCATAACGGAACTTGAGAAAAAACATATTGTTAATGTTTTGGAAGAGTGCGGCGGAAATTGTACTAAATCCGCTCGTATTTTAGGAATATCACGTATGACTCTGTATAATAAAATAAGGTCATATGGCATTCAAGTAAAAAAATAATTTTAAAAATAAATTGGCTGGCATAAAAATTGCACCAATATTTAAATAGGGAATAATATATATTATAAAGGAAGGGGATTATGAATACATTAGATTCTATTTCTATTAATCCTAAGGATGTGCCTGAACATTTGAAAATAGGGCAGGAAAACTACGAGAATGGCAAATACGATGAAGCAGTAATAGAATTCAGCTCTATACTTAATGTAGCGCCCGGTAATATGGATGCCAGGATATGGCTTAAGAAAGCGCAGGAGTCTCTGGATAAAGAGAAAGGGCTACTTTCTGAAAAAGTAGCAAACCCCAAAATAAAGGAATTAAAAGAACGCCCCGGTTCGCAAAGATATTGCCTGTATTGCGTTAAAGGGGATGTTTCAAACAGGGTATGCAGTCGTCTTTTTCAGTGTAAAACTTGTGAATTCGGGCAGGGCATGGTGGATTTACAAAAGGCCAAACTGGCTGCCAAGAAAGAAGCGGCTGTAAAAGAATAATCGTTGATATAAATACCAGATAACCAATTTATAGAAATAAATATTAGGGATGTGAAATATGAATGAGAGTTCTGTGCTTGTTATTGAAAGTGATCCCATTGTTAGAGAATCTCTCAGCGGTTGGTTAAGCAGCACCGGGTTTGAGGTTACTTCTGCAGAGGATGGGGCGAAAATTATAAAGGTTTTCGCCAAAAGTGATTTTAATATTGTTATAATGGATGTCCGTTTGCACAGTGAAACACAACTGGCGACACTCCGCGAAATGAAAGCAATTCGTCCATGGATAAAAACAATCATAATCACCTCTCATCCGCAGGAAGAAACAGTGCTGGAAGCCAAAAAAATCGGAGTAGTAGATTATATTGTAAAACCTGTTGATATGGATGACCTGCAAAAAATCATACAGGGGACGGTAGAATCTATTTGCAGAGGTAATCTTACCGATGATAACACTTCCTTTGAGACTTCCGGCGATGATTTGGTGCCGGGAATAAAAAAATCATTTGCCATATCGAGAGAGAACTTATCTTTGATGGTAGAAAACCTGCTTAAAGAAATCGAAGTTGTCGGGGTGAAAGCGAAGCAAGGAAAGTATATCTACGACAGGATTTACGGTTTTTATGAACTTAGTCTTGATTATGATGTTACAGTGTCTCCACCTACCAGGTATATGTTTCCCCCCAAAGAGACACTTTTAAAATTCAAAACGGGTAACGGCAACTATGTGGAGCCGGTCATCGAGTACACTCCAAGGGTAATTATCGGTGTTCATCCATACGACATCAAGGCTATTGAATTACTGGATGAAGTATTTATGAACCATAATCCCGACCCGAATTACATCGCCAGAAGGGAAAATACGGTAATTATCGGGGTGGATTGCCTGCATCCATCGCCCCGCAGTTTTGCGCCCAGTATGGGAACAAATTGGACCGAAACAGGGTTTGACCTGTTATTAACTGATATCGGAAATAGTTATATTGTAAAAATAGGGACCGAAAAAGGGGCGGAACTGCTGGTAAAACATACCAAATACCGCTTACCCACCGGAGATGAAATTGTCAGGCAGAAAAAGGTAAGGGGAGAGGCTTTAAACAGGTATAAAATTGCGCTGGATACGCCAAAGGACAGAATCCCCAAAATACTTGAGGAAAGTTATGATGACCCTTATTGGGAAAACAGGAGCGCAACCTGTTTAAGTTGCGGGTCATGTATTATGGTCTGCCCTACCTGTTACTGTTTTGATGTTAAGGATGAGATGGCGTTGAATCTAAAGGAAGGCGAAAGATTCAGACGCTGGGACGGGTGTATGCTGGTAGACTTTGCAAAAGTTGCTTCAGGGGAAAATTTCCGAAAGGATAAAGCCAGCCGCTTTCGCCATAGAATGTTCCGCAAAGGTAAATATATACTGGAAAGGTACGGCAAAGTCGGATGTGTAGGTTGCGGGCGCTGCTCAAGTGCTTGTTTGGCGGGTATTGCCAGTCCGCTGGAGGCATTTAACGCGCTGGCAGAAAATATTCGCTTAAAAGAAGCTGCTACCAGTGTTATTCAAGCAGCTAAGCCGGCAAGAGACATTTATACTCCTGAAATGGCAGAAATACTTTCAGTAAGACAATTAACGGAAAAAGAAAAAGTTTTTGAATTAAAACTTAAAAGCGGCAAAAAACTGGGGCATTACCCCGGACAGTTTGTTACAGTTTCGATTATGGGTACCGGTGAAGCGCCGTTGTCCATTTCGTCCTCACCTTTAAGAGGAAAAAACTTCCAGCTGGCGGTGCGGAATATGGGCGATTTAACATCCGCTCTGCATTCGTTAGAAGCAGGAGCTACAGTAGGTATAAGAGGCCCGTTCGGTAATGGTTTCCCTCTGGAAACGTTGGAGGGTAGGGACCTGCTGCTTATCGCCGGTGGAATAGGGCTTTTTCCGTTGAGATCTCTGATACAATACGTGATGGATAGGCGATATGATTACGGTAAGGTCAGCCTTCTTTACGGTTGCCGTACACCGGCGGAACGTGTTTTTACCGATGAATTGGATTTTTGGCAAAACAGCAAGGAAATAGATTTCCATGAAACAGTAGACATGCCCTGTGAGGGGTGGACGGGTAATGTGGGTGTTATTACCAACTTGATTGATAAAGTTGACATCGACCCCAAGAAGACTATGGTGGCGGTGGTAGGTCCTCCTGTTATGTATAAATTTGTTATTGAGAAGTTGAAAAAGAGGGATTTACCTGATGCGCATGTATTTCTCTCACTGGAACGCAAGATGAAATGCGGAGTTGGTAAATGCGGGCATTGCCAGATTAACGGTATTTATACCTGTCAGGAAGGGCCGGTATTTTCACTGACTCAGTTAAGAAGTTTGAGAGAGGCGGTGTTGTAATGAAACCTAAAGTGGCTTTTTTTGATTTTACCGGATGCGAAGGCTGCCAGCTTGATGCGCTGAATTTGGATGCCCAGGATTTAATCGACCTGTTAAACGGTATCGATATAGTAAATTTCAGGGAAGTAATGACCGAAAGATCTGATAATTATGAGATAGCTTTTGTCGAGGGCAGTATAACTACCGAAGGTGAGATAGAACGTGTCAAAAGGATAAGAGAACAGGCAAAAATAGTGGTTGCCCTGGGTGCCTGTGCCTGTATCGGCGGAGTAAATTGTCTTAAAAATCATGTGCCGATGGAAGAAGCTCTCAGGATTGTGTATGGCAAAGATGCCAAATATTATAATACAATACCGGCCAGACCTGCCGATGCGGTTATTAAGGTTGATTACTATGTACGCGGTTGTCCGCCGTCTACCTCGGAATTGGTTAAAGTAATAAAGGCTTTGTTACTGAATAAAAAGCCTGATATTCCGAACTATCCTGTTTGCGTGGAATGCAAGAAGGCAGGTAACATTTGCGTTTATGAGAAAGGGCAGACTTGCCTGGGGCCTGTTACAAGGGCCGGTTGCAATGCCATATGTATAACCAGTGGCAGGTATTGTTGGGGCTGCCGTGGTTTAGTTGATGAACCCAATATTCAATCTCAGAAAGACATTCTGAACAAATACGGGCTTACCGCAGAACAGGTGATAGAGAAGTTTAAAATCTATGATACGTGCAGTGAGGTGCTAAAATGACACAGGTTAACATAAATGTTCACCATTTAACCCGTGTCGAAGGACATGGCAATATTGTTCTTAATGTAAATGACGGAAAAATTGAAGAGCTTAAATGGATTGTTTCGGAATCCCCCCGTTTCTTTGAAGTTATGATGCGTGACAGGTACTATGAAGACGTCAATCATATAGCGTCCAGAATATGCGGTATCTGTTCTATATCGCATTCCACGGTCTCTCTGCAGGCTACGGAGAAAGCATTTGGGGTTAAACCGTCCGAACAGACAGTTTTATTAAGAAAACTATTATTCAATGCGGAGGTAATGGAAAGCCACATTCTGCATATTATGTTTTTGGCGGCACCCGATTTTCTCGGGGTAGGAAGTGTTTTCCCGTTGATAAATACCCATAAAGATATTATTGTCATGTCTTTAAGACTGAAAAGGTTGTCTTATAATTTAGCTGAAGCGCTGGCGGGTAGAAAAACGCATCCTCTATCATGTATCGTCGGCGGTTTTGCTAAGCTTCCCCAATACAGTGAGCTTGAAGATCTGCGTAAAAGGCTCGAAGATGCCCTGATCGATCTTGCGACTATTGTGGACTTGTTCAAAACATTGAAAATACCGGATTTTCAGCGGGAAACTGAATACATTGCTCTGAAAGATGAAAACGAATACGCTTTTATCAGCGGACAAATTGCCTCGTCGGATACGGGGCTGACACCGGTAGAAAATTACCTTAAAGTCACAAATGAGTTTTGTGTTCCGCAGTCTACGGCTAAATACACCAAAAATGCCAGAGATTCTTATATGGTAGGTGCACTAGCCCGGTTTAACATAAATCATGAACAACTGCTTCCGAAAGCTAAAAGCGCTGCTGCGGAACTCGGGTTGGTGGCTCCCAATATAAATCCGTTTATGATAACCGTTGCCCAGTTGATTGAGGTAATACACGTTGTCCAGCAAAGTATTCAGATAATTGACCGCCTGTTTGTTATCGGAATTAAAGAAGAACCTCATCAGGTTAATCCCAAGAGAGGACGAGGCATTGCTTCGGTAGAAGCACCGCGCGGTATTCTCTTCCATGACTATACATACGGAGAAGGCGGTATTCTAAAAGAAGCCAATTGCGTTATACCGACAAATCAAAATCACAATAATATTCAGAAGGATTTCGAAGCGCTTGTTCCGGCAATACTTCAGCAACCGGAAGAAGAAATACAGCATACGATGGAAATGCTGGTAAGAGCATAT
>JAAYAZ010000220.1 GCA_012719115.1 Dehalococcoidales bacterium | reverse complement strand
TTAATGGCTTCGACGGCTTTTCTTTGTTCGGGATTTAATGAGGAAAGTATATCCATAAGTGCATTAATTATAACACGTGGGGGCTTATGAGGTCATTTTAACGATTGGGATTCCCAAATACGCTTTTTAAAAGATACCGCTCAGTTAGACGGGTTCACTATGCACGGCTTGAGGTTTTTATCCCCCACTCCCCGGATGTTGAGTTTCCGCTTGACGTAACGAAATCCCGATTTATCGGGGCTTCATTGGTCCCTCACGAATTCAGCATGACAGATAAATAAATCGTCGTTGCGAGGGCGCCGCAGGCGGACGAAGCAATCTCTACGGTACAATCTTATTACTCGGCTTCCCATATATGTCATAAAAGTCATTCGTAACGATATTAACAAGACAGTTGCTGAGCTTGTCGAAGAGTCAAACAAACGGATGTAAACTATATTGATAAATAAGACAGCTTGCGGGCAATAAAATCTTTAAATAATTTCCCCCAACCCCGGCACCGCATCAATTAGCTTATCAATCTCAACAAGAGAACCATCCATATCGAAAGCTTTTATACCGGATTCGGTAACTATTACCACAAATAACGGTTTTTTTGCACAGAAAGCGGATAGTCTTTTCTTTTTTGAAAAGCAGCGAGTATTAACCTGAACGACAGGTATTACTGTAAACCCACTATATTCAACAGGAGTATCGACGATTATTTCTTTCTTTTCCATCTTTGCGCCATCATAATACGAATAGACTTGAAGACTGCTCCGGAAAATATAAACCTGATTAGGGGGACTGTAAACCTAATTGGGAAAAACCGCAACTCGCCCGAAACGTAACCCTGTAGAATTCCTCTGCCTTCGAATGAAGCATTGAAGTTGATATTGCAGTTTTCGGATGAATAAAAGGCAAGAACAGGATAGACGGCAGCGCACAAACAACCCGTATCCGCAGGGTCATCGAACCCCGCCGTCACATCCATATTTATATTCCTGATGTTAAAACGCCCCGAAATATCTTCTAAAAACCGCTTAACCTGCTTGAATAATCCCTTAATTGGGAGTTCCTTCAGCATACCAAGCGTAAATTTCCATTCCTCTTCTTTATATGACTTCTTTTGGGCTTGCTTCAGTTCCTTTTTAACAAAGCCAAAAAGCCAGCCAAAATGTATGCTGAACTTGCTTTTTTCGTAGCGTTCAATACGAAATAATATATCAACCGGTATACAAAGAAGAATGATAATCAGGGCGACCAGGCAGGCAAGAGCAACCAGCACCCACAATTATTTTTCCTTCTTTTCCTCTTTCTTTTCTTTCCTGCCCTCGAAGATCTTTTCGATAGCTTTGGGTGCCATTTCGGTTATTTTTTCTATAGCCCCTGATACACCGCTCACTACCGGCTCTACTTTTACCTCTTCCTTACCGATGACAATTACTGCAACCGGTTTAATACCGGCTCCGCCACCGCTTCCGGCGCCGGACATTTCGCCTTTCTGCTTTGAGGTGCTTATACCTGAATTGGTACCTGCTCCAAAACCGAAGCCGACACTGATTAAAGGAATCAGTGTATTATCACCCACCACTATCGGGTCGCCGACCAGTGTTTTGCTATTGACCAGCCTTTCGATTTCACCCATGGTTGTTTTTACCAAACTCTCTAAATCATCCATGAATTTTTCCTCCTTTAATTTTGTATCGAAAACTCCTATATATGAGGTTATACCCTGTATCTCAGTGCTGTCAATATCCTTTTATAGCTATATAAAGCTATAACTGAGGTAAATTTTTGATTAATAACTGTCTTTTCTAATCCTCAAGTTGACATTTATTTCCAACTACATTATTATATGCGTATATGTGCATATACAATTATTAACCGAGAGGTGTAAATATGCAGGATTTTATAAAAGCGACAGCGGCATTATCGGATATTACCCGTCTCAGAATGATGAACATTCTTCTAATAAGGGAATGCTGCGTCTGTGAGGTAATGCAAGCCCTTGAAATTTCTCAGACAAGAGCCTCGCGTAATCTGTCAATACTATATGATGCCGGATTATTAAGCCAGAGAAAAGAAGGTTTGTGGACTGTATATTCCATAGACAGAGAAGGAATCGGTAAAGGAAACAAGAAGTACCTGGATTACATCGTAAAGGCAGTATTATCCGCTCTCGAAAACAATAAAACAGCCGAAGCTGATATCGCACGGCTGGAGAGGTCTAAAAGAGTTCCCCCTGCCTGCTCCTAGGCAAGTTGTTAAATACGAGAGAGAAATAATTTATGGATATATTTGTTGAGCTTTTACAGGCAGGATGGAACGGGCTTCTGGAATACCTTTCAGCACATGTAATAACCTGTCTTGTGCCGGCGCTGTTTATCGCCGGAGCGATTGCGACATTCGTTTCGCAAGCTGCAGTACTGAAATACTTCGGTGCAAAGGCTAAAAAAGTAGTTTCTTACAGCACCGCTTCTGTATCGGGTGCAATACTGGCGGTATGTTCGTGCACGGTATTGCCGCTTTTTGCCGGAATCTTTAAAAGAGGAGCCGGTTTAGGTCCCGCAATCGCCTTCCTGTTCTCCGGTCCGGCTATTAACGTTCTGGCAATCGTTTATTCGGCAAAGCTTTTGGGCTGGGATATCGGTATCGCCCGTATAATCGGCGCTATTATATTCTCAGTGGTTATCGGCTTAATAATGGCTTTTATCTATCGCAAGGAAAAAAGCAAAAGCGATGTCGATGTCTTTGCTAATTTAGAAAAGGACCCCTATACCAAGAGCATCTGGCAACAGGTTGCCTTTATCGGAACATTAATCGGCATACTTGTTTTTGCCGCCTCTCAAAACTGGATTGTAATGGGTATCTTTTTTGTTATCCTTGCGATAATCCTCCGGCGATGGTTTAAAAAAGGCGAAATAGTCCAATGGCTGAAGGAAACACTTCATTTTACCAGGCTGATTATTCCATGGCTGTTAGTGGGTGTATTTATTGCCGGCATTCTGACATATCTGATTCCTCAGGAATGGGTAGTAGATTATGTCGGCGGTAACACCTTATTCGGTAATTTTATTGCATCTATATTCGGCGCAGTAATGTACTTCGCCACGCTGACAGAAGTACCCATCATCAAGGCCTTTATGGATTTGGGTATGGGTAAAGGACCTGCACTGGCATTGCTCTTAGCCGGGCCGTCTTTATCTCTG
>JAAYAZ010000219.1 GCA_012719115.1 Dehalococcoidales bacterium | reverse complement strand
CATAAATACATCGTCTAACGATGCGTTCTATATTTGGCGCCAGCAAGACGCAGATTTATTCTGGCAGATACTCTTTTCGGACAACTTTGAAACCCTCGGAAAAGAGACGCTTCTTGTCTTATTGCGTCAAAAATCCAGCGGAAATGCAGAGGCAAATGTTAACGGCTATATGTCGCATTTGAGAAAATTCAGGCGTTTCCTTCAGAGCGAGGTCGCCCTTGAGATACCTAAGATCGTTTCTCATGTTATAGCACCTGCGGGAAGCACAACAGAAAAAATGTCAAAAATGCTACCTTCCCCAGCAATCGAGCAGGTAAAACACTACCTTGCGCTATGGGACACACTGGAAGACTATCGCCTTCAAGAGAACGCTATTAATGAACTATTCTTTAACCTCTGCCCGAGCAATAAAAAAATATCCGACATATTGCTCAAGGTATCCGTTCTCAACGATTTTTACAGCACTAACATCTTTAAAGTTTTCCCCTTGGCAAAGCATATCCTGTCATTACAAATTGATGAACGGCTGCAGTCCATGGATGTCACTTTGGTAGACGATATAAAGGAAGTGGAGATAAACGGAAAAACTTTAAATTTCTACTCCTTTGCCACAAAATATTGCAGCCACCATAAACCATTAGCCTATCCAATTTACGATAGTTATGTAGATAAGGTATTGCGCTATTATCGAAACAAAGACGTATTTGCGAAATTCAGAAATGAGGAGCTGAAGAACTATACTCGCTTCAAATCCATTTTAGAGGAGTTCCAAAGGTTTTATCATTTAGAGTCATATAATTTGAAAGAATTAGATAAGTATCTTTGGCAGCTCGGTAAGGCGTATTTCAACAAATATAAATGACAGCGATGTATAACACAATAACGCATAAAAGTATGAACTGGTAAAGGAGAACGAAAATACTTATCAGGAAACCGACGAACCTGTATGTCAGCTTCATGAGCTGACACAGGAAGAGACTAAAACCGCCATAAGCAAACATAAAATCAAAATGTCATAGCCATAAATCCGGACAAGTCGGTAGTAAGGGTAACAATTCTATAAAAGTCATTCTGAGTTATAACGAAGAATCTAGGAGTTGACGAATGGATTTAGACCCTTCGCTTCGATCAGGATGACATTTTTATAGATTTCGCGCCGGAATCCCGACAATTTCGGCTAAAGGATGAGAATATTAGAATCGTCGAGAGAGAAAAGGAAAATAAATAGCGTATGAGAACCTTCTTTAATATACTGGGCATTATCAAGTGGCTGGGACTGATCGGCATTATCGGTTTTATCACCGATAATAAACCTCTGTCCCTTTTCTTCCTTTTCTTTTTACTGGGCTTTGTCGATATCTTCCGCAACCCGGCAGTCTTTTTACAAAGTCTCTATATGCTGCTGGGGATGCCCTGGATACATTTCAAACATCGCTTCAATCTGCCGTCAATAGATAACTATACCCCGCAAACGGATTTCATACTGCCATTCAGCGGGGAATGGCTGGTGGTAAACGGCGGAATAGATAAACAGACCTCTCATTCATGGGGCATACCGAACCAGAGATACGCCTACGATTTTTTTATTGTCGATGCGGAGGGGAAATCTTTCTCCGGTGATAATAAAGTTGTTGAAAATTACTATTGCTACGGCAAAGACGTACTGGCGCCCGCCGATGGCGAAGTCGTCAGCGCAGTTAATAAACACCCCGACAGCAATGTCTATGGAAACGGTACTGCAGAATGTAAAGCCCACGATATCAGGGGCAATCACATCATTATCAGGCACAGCAAAAAAAAATACAGCCTGATTGCGCATCTCAAGCCGGGTAGCATTACGGTTAAAAAGGGACAAAGAGTAACACAGGGGCAGGTCATTGCCAATTGCGGCAACTCCGGCAACACCACCGAACCGCACATCCACTTTCAGGTAAGCGAGAGCAAAAACTTTTTCGCCTCGGCCAGTCTGCCGATAAAGTTCAAGAATGTGATTGTTAAGGAAAACAGCAAGACCCGGACTGAAGGATACATCAGCAGGGGGCAATTGGTACAGAACGGGGGATAAAAGGGAATATTAACAACTGTCCTATATTAATCCCCAAAATACAATCGGACAGAAGAAAGAAAAATCGTCAAAAGCGAGAAGCAAGCAAAAAAATGTCATTCTGAGTCCTGATGAAATCCTGACGAAGAATCTAAGGGTTATCGAATGGTCTTAGATCCTTCATTTCATTCAGGATGACAAAGAGTAGAAATTAACGTCGACACCAAATACGCCCCGATAAATCGGGGCGCGCAATGACATTTACAATTCCGTTACCCCCCCCCACCCCATCAAATTATTCCATTTGTGATAAAATAAACGAATCTTATTTGAGGAGAATACTATGCCTTATTGCAATCGATGTGGAAGTGAGTTAAAAGGAAACGAGCAGTTTTGCGGCGTCTGTGGCGCACGGCAGGAAGAAAAACAGGCAGAAGCACCACCAATATCAAAACAGCCCACCGCTCCTCCGGTATCACCTCCCACAAACCCGTCATTCGTTAAGCAATACCCCCCGCAAAAAAGTGGCGGTAGCGGCATTTGGAAAATAATTGTTATGGCAGTGCTGGCAATAGCATTGATTACTGTCGGCGTTCTTTATGGCATTGAAAACAGCAATTTGAATAAGGCAAAAGCGAATATAGCAAGCCTCGAAAATAACGTGGCAACCCTGCAAACAGAACTGGCAGCGGAACAGGCGCACGCCGCCGGTCTGCAAACCGAGTTGACAGCTACCATCAGCGACCTGAATGCATCACT
>JAAYAZ010000218.1 GCA_012719115.1 Dehalococcoidales bacterium | reverse complement strand
TATCGGCGCAGGGGCGGGTTTACTTGGCATATCCCTGGCAAAAATAACCGATCTCAGTATTGTTTCTATTGATGACGATTCTGCATCAATCGATATCACGGTTAAAAATATTCTATTTGAAGGGCTCGCCCACAGAATGACGGTAATAGAAACGGATGTCTACTATATTCCATTTGTTGATAATAGTTTTGATTTAATTGTCAGCAGGGGTTCTGTTTTTTCCTGGCAAGACCTGCCGGGCGCTATAAAAGAAATGTATCGGGTATTAAAACCGGGGGGAAAGATTTTCTGCGGGGGTGGCTTAGGTAGCCGCGAAATAAGCATGAGAATACAACAGGCGATAAAGGCAGACCCTCTCTTTAAAAAGGTGCGCAACAGGTGGCGCGAGGAGCCATATATTAGGGATAAGGGGCAAAATACAGCCTATTTTGTTAACGCTATAGCCGCCACCGGGCTGAAAGGGAGCGTTATCTTTGATTGCGAAGGCATATGGATAGAAATATCAAAATGAAAGGGATATCTTAATTGATGAGTTACAAATATATTGAAGATATTGACTGGGAGAACATGTGGAAAATGCAAGCCGGTCATATATTAGACAGCGGAGAAGAAGCGGCTGCATTTTGGGATAAAAGATCGAAGAATTACGAAAAAAATGTCAGCCAAAGCACTTATACCGATGAACTAATTGCAAGACTGGCACTTTCTACCGGCTATTCCGTTCTGGATGTGGGGGGAGGCAGTGGGTTAATGGCTGTGCCGATTGCACAAAAGGTCAGCCGTGTTACCGTACTGGACATCTCAAACGGCATGCTTGATTTGTTAAAAAGTAAAACAGAATCCATGGGGATATCCAATATCGATATTATAAAT
Source organism: Dehalococcoidales bacterium (assembly GCA_012719115.1). GTDB lineage: Bacteria > Chloroflexota > Dehalococcoidia > Dehalococcoidales > UBA5627 > UBA5627. The sequence continues at coordinate 1,842 of JAAYAZ010000218.1, read as the reverse complement.
AAGAACTGGTATGAGATGGATGTTAAATCAGAAATCTATCCTCACGATATTGTACTGGCTTCGCGCTTTTTACCGATGGGAAACAGATTACAAGCTTCACTTGAAAATATGAACTCGATAGCAAAAAAGTATTGTTATGTAACATGGAGAGCCAAAAGCTACGACCCTACCGAAGCAGAATCCTGCTACTTGCTTAATAAGGAATATACCCCCTACCCCGAATATCCGGTTATATATAACTGCCTCTATCAATTGGGAATAAAAGCGAATATAGAAATATTCAAATCCCAATCCCATATGTATTTTCAAGATTTGGACGATGCAGTCAGGTACTTTTCGAGAAATTCCTTACCTGATGATGCGGATTTGGCTAAATATAAGACCTTTATTAAATCCCTGCTGGTAGAAAGGAATGACGGATTTTACCGGGATTCTGCTACCGACTGGGCTTTGATATCCTGGGAAGTAAAAAATTAAATGTACAAATTGATAGATTCTCATTCACATATCGATGAGATAGGGAACACCGATTCCGTTATTGCGGAAGCAAGAAAAAACGGGATTATGGCTGTTATCGGGGTAGGTACATCTTTTATGTCCAATCAGAGGATAATGGCTCTTGCCGAACAATATCCTCGATATATATACCCTGCTCTTGGTTTATTCCCATGGAATATTGCTGATGATGATTTTCAGGATAACATTAACTACATAAAAGAGAATATTCAGCGGGCAATAGGAATGGGTGAAATAGGTTTGGATTACAGTAAGGGGGTAAAAGAAGGAGCTTCGAAGGAAACTCAAAAAAGTGTTTTAAGAGAACTGTTGGAAATTGCCAAGGATAATCATAAACCTGCTTTAATCCATTCTAGGTACTCTTGGAAGGACTGCTTTAATATCACAAAAGAATTGAACATTACAAAGGCTGTATTTCACTGGTATACGGGACCTCTCAGTATTTTGGAAAAGATTGTCGAAAGCGGATATTATATCTCGGCAAGCCCGTCTGCTGAATATCACAAAGAACACCGGCAAGCACTTCTGGCTACGCCTATTGATAGAATAATACTGGAAACAGACTCTCCTGTAACATATCGCCGCGGGACGGAATCCGAATATAATTCAACACCGGCAGATGTAGTAAGAACGCTCAATGCGGTTTCGGAACTAAAAGGAATGGATAGAGAGACCGTTGCAAAAATAACATTTGAAAATACTTGCAAGTTATTCGGCCAAGGTTTCGATTAAAAAACACATAATGATGCATTTTCAGGTATATCTTTACAGCGGTTCTGCTTTCTACAGATTTCCTGCCTGTAAAATACATAAATTTTTTGTTGACCTTTTAATAAGTTTCATATTATACTCTATCCATATGGGCATAAGCTCAATCCATTTCATAAGGAGGCCACCGTGAAATCACAATCATTACAGGAAATGGTTAAAAGTATTTTTGGCGACGAATCCACCAAAGAACAGTTTTTGGCAAATCCCGACAGCGTAATGAGCCGCTACAACCTGACCGAACATGAAAGAACATCTGTTTTAAACACCAGCAGCAGATACGGACTGGCTACCTCCGATTCCCCTGCATTAGCCGTTGGTATTGAAGCAGCATTGTTCTGGATTTAATTCAGGCAAATACTTTTTAGCTCCATCCCTATGAACGATGGTTTACAAAAAGATCTACTGCGTAACGAGATTAATAGATACATCTCGTTATTGCCGGCTGATTATCGCTGTTACGTTTCTGAACCTTTGAAGGTGAGTAGGCGTGGCTTGTCGGTTGTAACAAAGCATGAAACTCCATGGGTTTTATTACCGTTGATTGTCTGTGAGTCT
>JAAYAZ010000025.1 GCA_012719115.1 Dehalococcoidales bacterium | reverse complement strand
TCATCATGGAAAGACAATAAATATTTATCAGCAAGACTTTGTCTAAGAGTTATGTCAGGTGCCCTTCCCTTTTTATACAGGTCCTTTCCGAGTCTGTTTGTTAAAGGAATGCTATCTTCAAGATTATATGCTTCCCTGTTGGATTCGAGTATTAAGCTACAATATGGGAAGACAATCTGTGAATTGCCGAGAATATCACGAAAATCATACAACCAGTGTGTATACCAGTCTATATCGCCGGTATATTCCGTAAAGTTTTCGGAAAGATTATTCAGGGGTATTTCTTGAGGAATCAATATCCCGCTATGAGGAATTACTACTAAAAGTTCATTAAATGCCATTTTAACTTAATAAAGAAGACAGAGCAATTTATTCCATATGTTCCATCAATTTATGAGCCGGTTCCGGTTTTCTGCCGGTTAGAATCAAGGCAAATTGATTGATTATATTATCAGTTTCCGGGTCTTTATCGTGCCATCGGATTAGAAATTCCTCTTCTGTCAGCCAGGTCTTGCGGAAACTGGACGGGTCTTCGAAGACAATTTTATTTTCGTAATAACCGACAACAATAACGTAGTGGCCATCGTCATAGTCCTCGTGCCACTCTTCAAGCGTCATATACTTTTCTGCCCAAGCCTGCACAAGAACAATCACCGGATGCGATGTGTCGATAAAACGCTTTATTTCATCGATACCGGTATCATATTTCTCAATAACATCAAATCCATATTCCTCAGCTACGAAAATAATATTCTTTATCAGGGTTCCGTTGCTGTTTATTAGAAGCCTGCTATACAGTTCATCCATGCGGACTTCAACACCGAAATATGCCATTACTAATTGTAGTGCTGTCGCACCACAATCAAAATCGAAGGTTTGTCGTCCGCCCGGTAGATCGATAATCATCAAAAATAAAAGCCGAAATGTGGATATAAATATTTCAGGATGTAACTAATATACAATCGGACATACGCATGGCAATCAGTGACCCGGTGTATTTACCCTGCACGGTAACCTGCTGCCCTTTTTCTATGCTTTTCAGTTCTTCAGCATATTTTTTATCAAACATACATTGAACACTTTTGGTGAGGTTCAAAGAGGAGTCGGTCATACGTATATAGTTGATGGCAAGAACTTCCTTTACATCGATGGCACCGGCGTATCCGGATAACCTTATTGTCCTGTTAACAAATTTTTCCGTAGCCGATGTGTAATCCGTGGCATAATCCACAAGCAACTCGTCTATTGTTATGTTAATATCAGGCGGTGCGATCGGTTCCTTTTCAGTTTGCGCTGGCTCTTCATTTATAGCCGTTTCAGGCATTACTTGCGCTGACTCATCAGGTGCAATTTGTTCTGCTTCTTCAACGGACTCTATGGGCTGTTCTGTTTCAGTCATCAGAACATTATCAGTATTCTCTTCGGATTCCGCATTTCCGGTTTCCGTATCTTGCTCTACTTCAGAAACATCTTCAGTAGCTTCTACTCCGCATTCGGATTCCTCCGTTTCTTCGGATATTTCTTTCTGTTCTGTCTTATTTAATTCTTTTATAATTTCCTCTTCATTAACAGCATCCGTATCGTTGTCCTCTTCCTGTTCGGATACTATCTGTATTAAGGCCGGTTCAGGCGAAACATCATCAATTACATTTTGTTCGTCCCGGGCGGTATCCCCTTTATCATAGTTGGAATGGCTGGTTACCAGAGGTACATCCTCCATTCCTTCTGTAAAAGCAGTATCTTCCCTGTAGCTAACATTTTCTTCCTGCTGTTCTTGGGCAACCGGCTTCTTAACGGACAACCTCTCTTCTCTGATCTGACCATATGTTTTTTCAATAAGCTTAAAACCGGGTGAAGCTAACGGATAACCGCATAAATAACAGGCCCAATCTGTTGTTCTCATTGTCTCCCTGAAGCAATTTGGACATCTCGGCATTTCGCACCTCTAAAAGAAATATATTATTGTATAGAACTATACGTAATTATATAGGAAAAGATTGGCATTTTGATATAGGTATAACCGGAAGATTCTATAGAAGTGGGCTCGGTAGGTTTCGAACCTACGACCAATCGGTTATGAGCCGACCGCTCTACCCCTGAGCTACGAGCCCTCAAATTATCAATAAAGTTTAACATTTAATGCCCGGCAGAACAAGATTATTGGAGCGGGAGACGGGATTCGAACCCGCGACTGCCTGCTTGGAAGGCAGGAACTCTACCGCTGAGTTACTCCCGCGCTATATTATGTAAATATATAATCTGCTTTGCCCAAAACCCTATATATTATAACCGCTGCACTATTTTCAATCAACTAAAACAGAAAAGTTATAAGCTATGAGATCATTATCGGTGGGCACTTACCGGAAATAATATGGTAAACTTTAATATGTCATACTTCAATCGGCTATACAAAATATTGATCGATATTAAAAATATCTTATCAGGAGAAATAAATGAATAGATGGTTAACAGTCGTACTGGTTGTAATACTTACTATTGGCACGGTTACCAACGGTATATTATATTTCCAGACTTCAGAAAAGCTGAATGACGCTCAAACAAAGATTGAATTGATAGAGGAAGAATTATCCTCTCTGGATTCAGAATTTTCGGGCTTGAACTCTTTAGTGTCTTCATTGGAAAATAATATTGATGGCGTACAAAGCGATATAAACAATATAGAGGGGTTTGTGTCTGCTCTGGACGAGGATATTAACGGAGTACAGTATTCTTTAGCTGAATTAAATGACAATTATACTTCTTTATCATCGGAAGTTAGTTCCTTTGCAGACTGGGAAGGCATTGTAAGTAACATAGAGCCGTCAATTACAATGCTTATTGTTGAAATGGGAGATGGGACCAGCTATGGTAGCGGTATGATAATAACGGGTGATGGTTGGGTGCTGACGGCGGCGCATATGATTGACGGGGTGGAAAACCTTTCCGATATTGAGTTTGTTCTGGCTAACGGAGATTCCTACGGTTGTGAGAATATCTATGTCGATGATGAACTTGATGTCGGTTTTATAAAAATAGATAGCAATAAGACAGACTTTACGGCTGCAGTTATTGGTTCGTCTTCTGATACAAAAGTGGGAGAAGAAGTTATGGCAGTCGGTCACCCGTTAGGTCTTGGCAATCCTCCCAGTTATACTACGGGTATTTTATCTGCTTTCAGGATAGCTGAACAGGATGGTTTTGGGTATATTCAGACAGATGCAGCTGTAAATGGCGGCAGCAGCGGTGGCGCACTGCTTAATACCAGGGGCGAATTAATAGGGATTATTTCCTGGAGTTATGTAGGATATAGAGATGGCTACGGATATTTTTATGAAGAAGTCTTTGAAGGAATGCATTATGCCGTACCGGTTGATGATATTTTCCCCCTGCCCGATGATGTTATAATATAATAATTATTAAATAAAAAAGGAATGGGGAGGGAAATTATACTCCCTCCATTCTGTTAATTAATCATATAATTTATAAAGTTAAGCAATTCTGATATGCTCATCTTTGAGTAAATTGCCGGAGACGCATGTATGGTTTTTCTATTTGGGAACAAAGATTATTACGACCTGCTGGGTTATATAAACATGAAGTGCCCTAATTGCAAGAAGCAAAGGATATTTGCAGTTAAGCAGGAAAGAAAAAAACTAACCGTTTATTTCATACCTACTTTCCAGTTTTCGTCAAGGCAAATATTAGTCTGCGAACACTGTAGTGAAGTATTGCAGGTCGATGACGAAATAAAATCTAAAGTGGCTGAAAACATGATAAGCCAGAAGAAATTGGATTCATTGATTAAGCGTGGAGAAGTTGACCATCTAATCGGAATTGCTCCTAAAAGAAAGAGAAGAACGGTAAAAATACAATGTGCGAATTGCGGAAGCAAAATCGATAAAAAAGTGAAGTTTTGTCCGGAATGCGGAAATAAAAATGAGCATTAAACAAAACGTAAATGAGTTGCTTAGTGAGCTTCCGTCCGGGGTTCAGCTGGTTGCTGCGGCAAAAACCATGGAGGCATCTAAAGTAATTGAGGCTATCGATGCGGGTGTTGAAATAATCGGTGAAAATTATATTCAGGAAGCGGAGGAAAAATATAATATAATCGGAAACCGCACAAAATGGCATTTTATCGGGCATTTGCAACGTAACAAGGTAAAAAAAGCAGTTCAAATTTTCGACTTGATAGAAACAGTTGATTCGGTTGAAATTGCTTCCGTTATTGATAAAAGATGCAAAGAGATTTGCAAGATAATGCCGGTGCTTATCGAAATTAACAGTGGTGAGGAAGAACAGAAATCCGGTGTTATGCCTGAGTGTGCTGTCTCTGTAATAAAGGAAATATCACAGTTTGGCAATATTAAAATAATGGGGTTGATGACTATGGGGCCATTAGCCGGTGAACCTGAAGAATCACGCCCCTATTTTATTAAGACCAGGGATTTGTTCGAATACATTAAAAGCCTTGATTTAACAGGCGTCGAAATGAAGTATTTGTCTATGGGAATGACCAATTCGTATAGGATTGCCATGCAGGAAGGCGCCAATATCGTCAGAATCGGAAGTAAGATATTCGGACCAAGGATAAATTAGTTAATCTATGCTTTCAAGCCCTTTTATTATGTCAGATAAATCCTTAAAAGGCAGGCAATTAACTCCCTGCTCCCGGCATAAGGATAGCATCGGTTCAGTGGCAAATGTATAATGTGCTAGTTTTGCTGCCGGTATGTCAGAGGCTCCATTCCCTATACTGATAACCCGCCAGCCTTCATTTAGAAAATTATTTGCGTAAGCCTCTTTAAAACCGTTTTGGATTTCCCTGCCATCAGGGCCGATATAACGGGCTTCAATTCCGTTATTATTAAACTCTGACTGAGCTGCATATATCTCTATATCATCTATTCCGGCGTTTTTAAGAAGAGCCTTAATATAAAAAGTCATTCCGTTGCTTACAATTGTGAAGCGGAAATTGCGTAAACTGCAATAATTAATCAATTCTTTCAAACCGGGCCTTAGCTCAGCTTTATCCTTAACAAATGAAACAAGGGTAGGCTCATCTTGTTTAACCATTCTGAAAGCGAGGGTATTGAAACGCCCTACCGATATCCGGTTACTCTTATACTGCTCAAGTATAGAACGCCAGTCGCCATCTGCGAAAGCATCCAGTATAAGGAAACTGATATCTTCTTCTGTTAACGTGCCATCAAAGTCACATTGAATTAATGTTTTAATATTTGAGGAGTTTTGCATAGATAATTAGCCTTTATATGCAGGCTCTTCTTCAGCATTTTCAGGTTCGATTTTATACAGCTTGTCTTCGCTCTCCAACCTATCTATGTACAGTATGCCGTCCAAGTGGTCGGTTTCATGTTCAATCGCCTGCGAAAGAAGTCCGCTTGCCTTGATTTTAAATTTTTCGCCTTTGATATTCAATCCTTTGGCAACGATAGAAACGGACCTGATAACTTCGCCTTGATAGCCGGGAACGCTCAGGCACCCTTCCATCAGTTCAACCTCGCCGCTTCTTTTGGTTATTTCCGGATTGATTATACAGAAAGGTTTCTGATCCGGCATTTGAAGTACAATGACACGCAATGAAACGCCCACCTGAGGGGCTGCCAAACCTACCCCATCGGATTCCTGCATCGTCAATATCATATCGTCTACAAGTTGAACAATAGACTTATCTATCTCGGGCACTCTAACTGCTTTTTGCCTGAGTACCGGGTCGGGAACAACTCGTACTTCTCTTATTTTTGCCATACCAGCACCTTTTTTGTATATATGATTGAAGTGAATTTCTTAACTATAATATTAACATACAATATAATTTTGTTCTAATTTAAAACCGTCATAAGAGAATTCAAGTTGCGGCTGAAGTCCAGTTGTGATAGTATATTTTAGCTGTATCGGGGTGTAGCGCAGCCAGGTAGCGCACCTGAATGGGGTTCAGGTGGTCGGAGGTTCGAATCCTCTCACCCCGACCATTCTATCGGTCGGAAAAGAAACATGTTGCATGGCTGTTCTCGGTACGACCTTCAAAATAAAACCACACTTAGTCAGGAAATTGATTATTTCATAGTTTTCTATTAAGGTATATCCTTCGAAAGTAGTTATTTTGTTCATACTGGCTACCTTTGCCAGCTCTTTCATTATTTCTGCGCCGATTCCCCTTCTCTGGAAATCGTCATCTACAACAATAGCGAACTCGGCGTTTGTGCTTTTATTTATGCGGGTGTAACGCCCGACTGCTATTATTTCGGGTAAACCGTCTTTAACCAATTCGGCTATCAATGCAAAAGAGTTTATATAATCAATGGAACAGAATGGCTGTGCGTCTTTGGCACAGACATCTTTAATAATATGATGAAAACGATAGTATTTACTGTTGGGACTAAGCCCATTGACAAAAATTATCCAGGCGTCTGTGTCATTTGGGCTTATGGGGCGGATTTTCAGAGTGAAGCCTTCATCATTAAAGAAGCGAGGTTCATAAAAGATGGGGCTTTGTTCGTTATATTGTTTATCTTTGTTGTCTATGCCGGTATCAAAATCACATCCAGCCATTTATGACCCTCCTATTTAATTATTGAATATTAACGTTAGATAATTCAAGGCCTTAGATGTCATTTTGGCAGATATATATTTATAAACAACAGCATTATAGGTTAATGTTTAATACAACGGACTTAATTTCTTACTTTTGAAGTTCTTCTGCGTGTTGCAGCGGAGCTGGAGTCTTTCATCATTTTCCTGAAATTTCTTGTCCTTTTACAATATTTACAAACACCAAAATCAGAAGAATCTATCAACCAGTGATGAATGCATTTGTCCATTCTTATCCAAGTTAGTGAACCCACTTTGTCTTTGAATATAAATTTTCCGGTATTACCGGTTCTATCCTTTATTATTTTTATTGCCCCGGGAGTATCACTGTTGAACAAGATAACACCGGCATTTCGTGAAAGGTGGCGTTCCCAGCTTGCTAACATCTCATCAATGTCCTCGTAATCCCGTAATATATTTATGCATAAAAGGCCTATTTTGTCCTTCCACTTTCTACACGTCTCTTCCGAGTCGGAATAAGAAAAGTCTATCGAATCGAGTGCCTTGTTTCGCTTCGTACTAACGGGTTTCTCGATAATTATATTGTCCTCTTTTTCCACCCGGTTTATTACGTCAAAACGAGAACTCATATTGTAGAACTTGCATTTATTTCCTTCATTTACCGCTTTGGCCAGCCATAAAGTAGAATTGCCTGTGTGCGCTCCTATTTCCACTATCACTTCATTCTCCGGCACACTGGCGGCTATTCTAAAAAGAAATTGCCCCTCACCATCGGATAAATTTAATTCTCCTGACTTATTTACTTGTTCTTCTATTCCTAAACCCATATCAAACTTCCTACCTCAAAATATTATTACAAACACACCAAAAACCGGCTGTTAGTCTTTTTTTACTTTCTCAGGCAAACTATCATTACGGCAACAATTTATGCACACATTAGCATACGGCAATATTTCTAAACGAGCAGGGTCAATACTGTTACCACAGTAATCACATATACCGTAAGTCCCGTCATCTATCTTTTTCAAAGCCAGCTCTATTCTGGACTGATTAGTTCTCTTAAAAGCATCTAAAGCTAAATTCTTTTCAAATTCTGTCGTCGCATCTGCGATTTCAATCCTACTTTGGAAGGAAACATCACGCTCTTCTTTCTTGTCCAAATTGCAGGAGCTGTTTAATTGCTCTAATTCTCTTAGCAGTCGTTTCTTTTGTAATTTCAGATTGAAACGGTTTCTATTAGTACCTGTCTTCATTTATTTTGCCCCCATTTGTTGCATTTTGATAAAAAAGGTTATATTTAAGGCGATTTGTTCATCAGTGCCAATTTGTATACAAGCCGTCCGAGCGGTTTTTTAATCCCTATGCATATTTCCCAGTTTTCTATCCCTGAAATACAACCGATTTTCTCTGTAACGATGTTGCCAATCTCAGCGAGATTATCAGTTTCGATAATTGCTATTATGTCGTAGACGCCTGTTACAGCCTGAGCCAGTACCACCCCGTTAATTTGGCTAATTGATGAGAGGATGTCATTTACAACATTTGAACTAGATAATTCCTCGTCACTTTCCCATGAGGAGACGTTAATCAATAAAAATGCTCTTTTTGCCAGTGTCATTTCCTTTAATATCCGTAATCCCCTATCATTTTCAACCATTTAATTACTTTACTTTTCTACCGGGGTTTTTCGGTTTCTTTTCTTTTAATTGTTTCAATTCTTTTTTTTGCTGTCGTCTATCTTCCTGTCTTTGTTCAGCGCTTTTTCTTTTTACCAATTGAAAAACTCCTTGTTAAATAATGTGAAAAATACTATGTAATATTTAGCACAGTTGCTTAGTTCTGTTGGCTATAAGATTGTTTTATCGTGGTTTGACCGAGCTACTCTTCCCTGTTTATAATAGCAATGCCAAACTTAAAAAATGAGAAAATAAGCAAAAACGGGAGCTACAAAGAGTATAAGTAAAATAATAAACTAAAATATTACTTATAGTTCTATTCTATCAGACTGGATGACTATAAGCAAACCTGAAATAGTGATTTAATTGCGTTTGTGGTTGTTTGCCGTTATTTCCGTAATATAATCTGGCATTTTAGTGATTTTATCTCCCTTTTACTGAAGAATCCTTAACATACAAAGCCTTTCTGTTCATTTTAGCTTTAAATAGAATAAAGCCTAAACTGGTTGTTAAAAGATAGTTGTGAAATATTTTATAATATAAACGTGTAGTTAAAAAGTAACCTATTCCTCCATATTTCGTTAATTATTACAGGATTAGTAAACAGTGCTATAATATTGACTATTATTATAGCTACTAAAAATCAAGGGGTAATGATGACTAGAAAATGGAAGATGATATCTATAATAATAGCCGGCTATTTATTGATGGTTCTGCTGTTTACGGCTTTTTCCGGCAGTATTTTTTATCATACCCAAAAGATGAAAGCCGATTCGACTGTTTATATAAATCAGGACAGATTTGAATACTATTTTCACATACATAATGATGATAAAGCGATAGTAATCGACTTTAATTCGGAGAAAATAAGTAGCGATTTGGCTCATATTACCGTTAATATACAACCCAAGGATAATCATCGAATATCATCTTTAGCATTAAGTTTCGAAAATATTATTCCGGTTGAAGCCTTTCTATATGACGACCCGTCCGGACAGTATGTAAACCTTTATAACCGCGAAGTTATTTACGGCGAAAATAATATTGTAGTTAAGTACCCCGATATGAATAGCCAATTCAATCAGGTAATTCAGTTGGAATACTGGGTTGATACAACCAAGTTGGATTCTACTGATGAAAAATTCACCATGTCTTTTACTTTGTATATGCATGAGAACAGCCTGTTAAAAATCTGGCGCTACTATGCCACATCGGGCGTGCAGTTGGATATCAACAATTAGCGTAGTAAGAGTTATGTAAACT
>JAAYAZ010000024.1 GCA_012719115.1 Dehalococcoidales bacterium | reverse complement strand
TTTCAGAGGCACCGAAAAAAGGCCGGAAACCAGATTGATTTCGGAAGCTATAGAGGGTGTGGGAGGCGTTCTTAACGGAGGAACAGATAAGGAACTGACTGTTTACTGGTGCAAAGTGCCTGCTGCCCACTTTCCGGTTGCTGTTGATGTGCTTTCCGATATACTGCTGAATGCGCGTTTCGACCCGGCAGATATTGAAAAAGAGCGTCAGATTGTCATGGAAGAAATAAAAATGACAAACGACGCCCCCGACCAGAGGGTAAACCACCTGATAGACCGTTCTTTGTGGTACGGCAGTCCGCTGGCAAGGGATGTTGCCGGTACAAAAAAAACGGTAGCGGCAATCAGCAGGGAAGACATTCTGTCATATAAAGAGTTAAGTTATCTGCCCTCCAATGCTGTGCTTTCGGTAGCCGGTAATATCAGTCACGAACAGGTTGTTGAAGCTGTAAACGATTGTCTCGGAGGCTGGGAGAACAGGCGGCACTTTCACAAATATAGAGCATATAAGTTAAAGCAATGTCCGCCGGTAATAATAGAAAAGAGGAAAATCGAACAGGCGCACCTCTGCCTGGCATTGCCCGGTTTATCCAGATTCGATGAGAAGCGCTATCATCTCGATGTGCTTAATATCATATTGGGTGAAGGTATGAGCAGCCGCCTTTTCAACGAAGTACGGGATAAGTTAGGGCTGGCATATACCATAGCCAGTTATGCCGAGCATCTTTCCGATACCGGCTCTTTAATCGTTTATGCCGGAGTGGAGCCAAAAAAATTAACGACAGCTATAAAGGTGATTACAGAACAAATGGCTGTTTTTAAGCAGGAGAAGGTTTCTCCGGAAGAGTTGGCTAAAGCAAAAGAGATGGCTAAAGGAAGGCTGCTTTTGAGAATGGAGGAAAACCGCAATGTTGCCAGCTGGCTGGGGACACAGGAAATTCTCAATAACAAGATTCTGACAATAGATGATGTAGTCGCCATTATAGATGCGGTTACGGCAAAAGACATTCAGGAAATTGCCCGAGAGCTGATGGTATCCGAAATGCTGAAATTGGCGGTAGTCGGTCCTGTCAGCAAAGACGAGCCGCTTGAGGGGTTGCTTCAGTTGTAATCGGCAGAGCCATTGACAGTATTGTCTAGTGGTCTTTAATAACACAAGGCGACGGCGGGTGACTAATTATAGTGTCAAAGCTTTTTTAATTAGATAAGTCAATGGCGGACGGGCCATGCCCGTCCCTACGATTATAATGATTATTGGATAATTTATATTTTTGCTACAAACGTCATCGTAAGGAAATAATTTGGAGTTACCGATACGTAAAAACACCAGATTAAAGGATTATGATTACACACAAGATGGCATATATTTTATAACCATATGCACTAAAAACAAAGAGCCTCTTTTTTGGGAGATACCTGTAGGGACGACCATTGGTCGTCCGCCCCTATCAGGAAATGGGCAGATCATAGATTATGCTATCACCAATATTCATAATTTTTATCCCTCCGCGGAGGTCGATAAATATGTAATTATGCCAAATCATGTGCATATGCTCATTAGGCTTTCCGCTAATGATGAGCGTACATTGAACAAACCCAGAATCGGCAGGATTATTCAACACTTCAAAGGATATGCCAGCAAGCGAGTCGGATTTCCGATTTGGCAAACAGGATTCTATGACCATGTAATTCGCGATGAAAAGGATTATTTGTCACGTTGGAAATATATTGATGAAAATCCATTAAAGTGGCAGGAAGACGAGTTATTCTAAAAATAAGAACAATCCGATTTAATATAGTGGGTATGTGTAGAATAAATTCGATTTAGCAATAGCCATATGCTGATGATAAAAAACGAGCGTGGTGTAAATACCACGCCCGTTTAATGTTTTTGTCTATATCCTGTCTAATCTCTGTCCAGAGCTTAGTACATACCGCCCATGCCGCCCATTCCATCCATACCGCCGCCCATCTGAGGCTTCTCTTTCTCGGGGATATCGGCAACCAGTGATTCGGTTACCAGTACCATATTGGCGATACTGGTGGCATTGGTAATAGCCGAGCGAACGACTTTGGTCGGGTCGATGATGCCCATCTCAACCATGTTGCCGAATTTATCGGCTTCGGCGTTGTAGCCGACCCCAATGGGGCTTTTCTTTACCTGGTCGGCAATCACGGCGCCGTCTTTTCCGGCATTATTTGCAATCAGGCGAATCGGTTCTTCGACTGCTTTTTTGATAATATTGACACCGGTCATCTCGTCGCCCTCGAGATTCAGGTTTTCGAGAGCTTTTAATGAATTCAGTAAGCTGACGCCTCCGCCGGGGAGTATGCCTTCTTCAACGGCTGCTTTGGTGGCTGCCAGGGCATCTTCTACGCGGTGCTTCTTCTCTTTCATTTCGGTTTCGGTAGCGGCGCCGACTTTAATAACGGCAACACCGCCGGCCAACCTTGCCATTCTCTCCTGCAGTTTTTCCTTATCGAATTCGGAATCGGTTTCGTCAATCTGAACCTTGAGCTGCTTGATTCTATCCTGGATATCTTTGGCTTCTCCCTTGCCTTCGACAATGGTAGTGTGGTCTTTGTCACAGGTAACGCGGCGTGCTCTGCCGAGGTCGGCGGGTTCGACCGAATCCAGTTTGCGGCCGATATCTTCGGTAATCAGTGTGCCGCCGGTAAGAACGGCAATATCCTGCAGCATCGCTTTGCGTCTGTCGCCGAAGCCGGGGGCTTTAACAGCCAGTACATTTAAGGTACCGCGCAGTTTATTGAGTACCAATGTCGCCAGTGCTTCGCCTTCGATGTCCTCGGCGATAATCAGCAGGTTTTTGGTAACCTGTAAAATCTTTTCCAAAGAGGGCAGAATATCGGCAATAGCAGTAATTTTCTTATCGGTAATCAGTATATACGGGTCTTCCAGAACAGCTTCCATTCTGGCGGTATCGGTTACCATATAAGCACTGAGGTAACCCCTGTCGAACTGCATACCTTCGACGATCTCGGTTTCGAATGCGGTTCCCTTGGATTCTTCGATGGTTATGACACCGTCCTTGCCAACTTTTTCCATTACGTCAGCAATAAGGTTGCCGATATTAGTATCTTTCGCTGTAATAGTGGCTACCTGAACGATTTGCTCTTTACCGTTTACAGGAGTGGAAACATCGCTGAGATTCTGTAAAATAGCGGCTGTCGCTTTTTCGATGCCTCTCTTAATAGCTAAGGGTTCAGCTCCGGCAGCAATATTTTTGAAACCCTCATTGATAATGGTCGAGGCAAGTATGGTGGATGTGGTAGTCCCGTCGCCGCAGGCATCATTGGTTTTGCTGGCGGCTTCTTTTACCATTTGAACGCCCATATTCTCGAATGGATCAGGGAGTTCGATTTCCTTGGCGATATTGACACCGTCATCGATAACGAGCGGGGCTCCCCACTTCTTCTCGATGGCTACCGGTCTGCCCTTTGGGCCAAGTGTTACTTTTACTGCGTTAGCCAGAGAGTCAATGCCTTTTTTTAAGGAATGCCTGGCTTCTTCTCCATATATTATCTGTTTTGCCATATTTTTTCTCCTACGTTTAACTTATAAATATTTCGCGACTTTTATTAAAATTTTTCCGGCTAGATTTTCTTTGCCAGAATCTGGCTCTCGTTCAATATCATGTACTCTTGTCCGTCGATTTTGAATTCGGTCCCGCCGTATTTGGCGTAAACAACGATATCGCCAACCTTAACATCCATGGCGATTCTCTTGCCGTCTTCGGTCATCTTACCGGGGCCGGCAGCTACGATTTCGCCTTCCATCGGCCTTTCCTTCGCGGTATCGGGCAGGACGATTCCACCCTTGGTCATCTCCTCTCTCTCGATCGGTTTGACGACCACCCGGTCAGCTAGCGGTTGTAATGTAATTGCCATTCATACTCCTCCTTTTTCGTTTTTAATTGACAATATTTTTCAAAGTATTAGCAATCTCAAAGGGAGACTGCTAACTTACATATAATAAAACAAATAAATATTTTTTGCAAGTATCCGATGGCAGAAAATTAAATGTGCAGGGAATGATGCAGGAAAAAATATTTTTATTGCTTTTACTTTTTACGCCGCACTCTTTATATCTCGTAAAAGCTGCCTTATCGTTGATAAAAAAGATTTGTAAATCAAATCAGTTTTAACCCCGGAACGACGTCAACATCGAGCGGGCTAATTTTTCCGTCCCTTAAACGGAAGTAGCCGCATGAAGCTACCATAGCGGCGTTATCGGTGCAGAATACCGGGTTCGGAATCAGTACCGGAACGTGTGATTTCTCGGCTATGCGTCTGCGAAGCATTCGATTGGAGGCAACTCCTCCGGAAAGCAGTATTTGCTGGGCATCGTTTTGCAGAGCCGCTTCAATGGTTTTTCCCACCAGCACATCCACCACCGCTTTTTGAAAACTGGCTGCCAGGTCGAAAATACTATCCTTGTCGATTTTTTCTTCCTCGCTCATCTTTTGCAGATATGTTTTTATACCGCTGAAGCTGAAATCATTGGTTCCTTTAATCCATGAATGCGGAAGGTCAATGCAGGGGTTGCCATTTTCTGCCGCTTTGTCGACAGCTGGTCCTCCCGGATACCCCAGCCCCATTATACGGGCTGCCTTGTCAAAGGCTTCCCCGGCAGCATCGTCACGGGTTCTTCCCAGCATTTTATAATCTCCGTGCCCTCTCATAAGAACCAGGTCGCTGTGTCCACCGGAGACAATCAGGCACAGAAGCGGAAATACCGGTTCGTCATCTCCCAGCCAGTTGGCGTACATATGAGCTTCCAGGTGGTTGACAGCAATAAGCGGTAACCCCTTGACAGTTGCCAGAGCTTTTGCTACGCTGGCGCCTACCAGCAATGAACCTGCCAGCCCGGGTCCGACAGTAACAGCAATGCCGTCCAAATCATCCCAGCCGGTTTTGGCATCATCCATTGCTTTTCGGATAACGGGGATAATAGAGAGAATATGCTGTCTTGATGCCACTTCGGGAACGACTCCGCCGTAGCGGGCGTGGATTTCCACCTGTGAGGCGATTTCATTGGAAAGCACATCTGTTCCGTTTTCTACAATAGCGGCGGCAGTTTCGTCGCAGGAAGATTCTATTCCGAGTATTTTCATAACAGCCAATTATAGCATAACAGCCCGATATTTCGGAGTAGATATTTTTGACACTCCTACTTGCCGATGTTATCATTGATATGTTATATGTCGAAGTATCAACATTAAAAACAGAATATATTTTGTCGAGTGTGACTATTAATAAGGTGAGGGGAAAATGACTGCCGAAGCATGGTATTTAGTGCTTCTTTTGATTTGTTTTATTTTATCCGCTTTTTTTTCGAGTTCGGAAACTGCTTTTACATCGCTGGAGAGATTCCGTCTTCAGCATATGGTTGAAACCAACGTTAGCGGCGCCAAGAGAATAGCTAAACTATTGGAGAAACCGGAAAGGTTTTTATCTACCATACTGCTGGGAAACAACCTGGTAAATATACTGGGTACCGCTGTTGCCACAACGCTGGCAATAAATATGTGGGGTCAGGAAAGCGGTGTTATTATCGCCACCGTGGGAATGACGATAATCCTTTTAATTTTCGGGGAAACTACTCCCAAAACATTTGCTAAAATGTATCCCGAACGGGTATCTGCCTGGTTCGTGCGCCCGATTCAATGGTTGAGCTGGTTATTCTATCCGGTGGTTCTTATTCTCAGCTGGATAGCATCTCTTTTAATTCGTATCATCGGCGGTAAAGCAGTTCCCAGAAGTTTGGTCAGCACAGATGAAATACGAACGATGATTACGGTTGGTCATCAGGAGGGAACTGTAGAGGAAGGTGAAGCAGACCTGTTGCATGCGGTATTCGAATTCGGCGATAATC
>JAAYAZ010000217.1 GCA_012719115.1 Dehalococcoidales bacterium | reverse complement strand
GTTCGCAGTTATTTTACTGGGAACTGCAACTGTTATCGTCATCGGGATGTTTCCGGCATATCGTAATATGACTACCGAAAGAATAATACTTTCGCTATAGGGGTAGAAATTGAAGCATCTGATTCTGGTTATTGAGCGCGATTATCGTGAAATGGTGGCGACAGCCGCATTCCGCATTATGCTGATTGTTGCAGCGGTTATCACGGTCGGCGCTGCAGTTGGCATTGCCATCGCACTGCGTCTTCAGGATTGGTACGGTATAGCGGAAGCCCTGCCGATTGTGGAGTTTATAATCGGGCTGGTACTGTATTTTATTACCCTGTTGATACTGCTGGCGTTTGTATGGGGATTTTCCGGTTTACAGATTACCAAGGAAAAGGTGGACGGCGTTATCGAATGTCTGATGGCTACACCGCTGGGTCCTAAAACATTATGGATTAGCAAGTGCCTGGCGGTTTTTATCCCCGGTTTTATAATTTCACTGGCTGCTGCTTTAATAGTCCTCCTTGTGATAAATCTGGCGGTGGTTTTGCCGGGGTGGAACACTTTTGTCTTTCCGGAACAGGCTATTGTTGTTGGTTTCTTAAGCAATCCGCTCCTGTTTTTTGCCGTACTGGCCTTTATCGTCCTGTATTCTCTAGCCGGCAACCCGGATGTGGCGATTGCTCCCTCTTTTCTCGTTGGTTTCGGGTTGATGGTAGGCATTCCGGCCGGTCTGGCTACCGGCACTATAGATTTAACCTCATGGTCTTTTGTCTGGTGGTATACGGCAGGGGCAGTTGTCATCTGGACAGTCGTCCTCTTTATGATGCGCATGTTGACCCGCCAAAACATCGTCCTCTCCAGCAAGGGGTGTTGAATAATCAAACAGGGATATAACGAATCACGGGCAGCGGTACAACAGCTAAGCGTCACGAATAGATATAAAAACCAAAAGAAACGTTTATTCCACTAACTTAAACTCGGTAACGTCTACCAATCCTAAATCCGTCAGCCTCAGTTCAGGTATTACCGGCAATGCCATAAAAGAGAGCGTGGCAAAAGTATCCGGCAGTGTCGCTCCCAGTTCGGCGGCAATATTCTTCAGACTCTGCAGTTTATCCGATACCGTTTCCAGCGGTTCTACCGACATTAACCCGCCGATAGACAGTTGCAGGCTGCCCAGCACCTTTCCGTCGGCAACTACGGTTAATCCGCCCTGCAATCTTTCTATCTCTTTAATAGCGATGTAAATATCCTCGTCGTTAGTCCCGGCAGCGATAACATTATGGGAATCGTGCCCTACCGAAGTCGCCAGAGCTCCCCTCTTCAGCCCCAAGCCTTTAATAAGCCCCTTGCCGATATTCCCGCTGGCATGATGTCTTTCTACCACCACCAGTTTTAAAATATCCCTTTCGGTATCGGTGCAAACACACCCGTCTTTAACTTGAACCTTTTCCGTTTTCTTTTTGGTGACGATTTGTCCGGGAACAATTTCGATAACAAGTCCGGTATCACCTTTGGCTTTCAGCTTCAGGTCTGTCACTTTGAACGGTTTTATGCGGACCGAATCTGTCGGGCGGTTGATTTCATACGGTTTGATATCGAACAATGCCTTTCCATTTCCGGCAACCGGTTTCCCTTTATAGAAAACCATGTCTATGTCTAAGTCGGATAGATTATTCAATGTGATGAGATTAGCCATATATCCGGGTGCTATGGCCCCCGTTTTTTTAAGCCCGAAGTATTCGGCGGTATTGATAGTTGCCAGTTGAATTGCCCTTACAGGCTCCAGCCCCAGCCTTATTGCCTTACGTACCACTGCGTCGATATCACCGTCATTTAACAGGTCGGAACAACTGCGGTCATCGACGACGAACATACATCTTTTATAAGTCTTATCTGTTACCAGCGGTAGCAGCTCTTTGAGGTTCTTTTCGGAAGAGCCCTCTCTTATCATTATATGCATTCCCCGCTTGAGTTTCTCTGCAGCTTCAGCTAAAGATACGCACTCATGGTCGGAGTAGATGCCGGCGGACATATAGGCATTTAAATCTTTACCGGATAGACCGGGGGAATGTCCGTCAATTATCTTATCCTGATACAACTTAATTTTATCTAAAACGTTTCCGTCTCTATAAATAACACCCGGAAAGTTCATCATCTCACCCAGTCCGATAACGTTCTTAAGGCGCATAATCCGGCGCAGTTCTGTCGATGTTATATTGGCTCCGGAGGTTTCCATATTTGTTGCCGGAACGCAGGAGGGAGCCATTAAAAATAAATCCAGCGGCAGTTTTTCGGCGCCGCCCAGAATGTAGCGGATAGCATCCAATCCGCAGACGTTGGTAAGTTCATGCAAATCGGTAACAACCGCCGTCGTGCCTCTGGAAACAACAGCTTTGGCGTATTGTCCTATATCCAGCATAGAGCTTTCGATATGGGTATGGCCATTGATTAAGCCGGGCGCCAAGTACTTACCCTTTAAATCTATTACCTTTTTAGCTTTGTTATAATCCCCGACGCCGGCTATCCTGCCTTTATAAACGGCAACATTACCGGATTCTATTTCACCCGAAAAAACATTTACGATTTTTGCGTTGGTAAAAACCAAATCGGCAGGTGCATCGCCTTTAGCTACCGATATTAAATCAACTATACTATCAGACATTAATCTCACACCCTTTTATTTATTTTCTTCCATAATGCAAATATCGGGAAGATTTCGAAATTGCTGATTATAATCCAATCCGTAACCGACTACGAATTTATCGGGAATATTAAAACCGAGATAATCAATATCTACAGGCAAGGTATGCTGAGATGGTTTGCTGCTTAAGGCACAGACTTTTACCGAGGCTGCTTTTTTCTCTTTTAATTTGTCTTTAAGAAATTCAACGGTCAACCCGCTATCGACAATATCTTCGACTATCAGCACGTCCCTGTTTTCAACTTCAAAAATTACGCCCTGTATAACTTCAATTTCCCCGCAGCTTTTTGTCCCCTTGCCATAACTGGAAAGCCTCACAAATTCCACTTCCAAAGGAAAGTCCAACTCTCTAACCAAATCCGCTGTAAACATAAAGGACCCTTTAAGAATAGATATAAGGAGCGGATTTTTATCTTTATAATCCCTGCTTATCTTTCTTGCCAAAAGCTTGATTTTTGAGGCTATCTCGTCACGGCTGTATAAAACGGTTAATTTATCGGAATCGGTCATAACGATTCAGATTATAAACCCTGCCTCTAATGTTGTCTAGACTTAAACGGCAGCCCTATTCACTAGCCGTAAAACTTAAACTGTTTAGAAAAGATTGGCAGTTCTGTGTATAATATATACGGCTAAGTATTCCTGATTGTATTTAGAAAATACCGACAAGGCGGTATGCCCCGTTCCGCCATATAAAATATTCCAAAGCATTCAGTTTAAGCCGACTGCGATTTTAGAAAGAGAAGTGCGAAATGAATAGTCCAAAGTTAAATATAATTACCCCTCTTGAGGAAGAATTATGCCTGCTTCGTGATAGTATTTCAGCGCCGGTTCAGGAGAAATATGCGGGTATTACGTTTGTTTCCGGTTTACTTTCGGGCGTGCCTGTAGTAGTTGCTAAAAGCGGGGTGGGTAAGGTTAACGCCGCACTTGCTACACAGATTATGATAGACCGCTTTAATGCTGACAGGCTTGTACTGCTCGGAGTAGGCGGAGTAATAAACAGTAGTTTGAGCATCGGAGATGTTGTCATATCAAAAGATACCAGGTATCACGATGTCGATGCGGTCGGGCTGGGCTTCGCATTGGGCGAAATTCCGTTTTTAGGGATTAATGTATTTAAGGCAAGTCAAACACTTATTGAAAAAGCCGAGCAAGCTGCAATACAGGCTTTATTAAAACCGCAGGATGGACATTTTGCAATTCACAGATCGAGTAACCACAAGCCCAAAGTACTTGTTGGCAGTATTATTACCGGTGACCAGTTTATTTCGGGTAATGAAAAGAAGAAACAACTTATCGAGTCTTTTGGCGGAGATTGCGTGGATATGGAGGGGGCAGCAGTTGCCCAGACAGCGTATCTTAACCAAAAGCAGTTTGTCATTATCAGGGCGCTATCGGATGAATGTGGAAATAAGGCAGAGAACTATTTCTAT
>JAAYAZ010000216.1 GCA_012719115.1 Dehalococcoidales bacterium | reverse complement strand
GCAACGGCTGTCCCAACCAGTGCGAGATTGCACAACTCAAGCTCGGAGATAAAGTTTTAGCTCGCTGGGGCGGCAGATGCGAAAAATGGGAATATATCTCAAACATCAGCGAAAGCCCCCAAGACGCAACAGTTACGGGATAAAGACACTTTCCCACAATACAACACTTTTCTTTTAGGCGTATCTCAATGCCAAAAGAGAAAGCATACACTTATTTTACCTCTGCTAAAGACAAAATACATATTTTTTAATTTCAAATAATATAGTGTATTATTAAATATTTACAGGGTAAAATCTGGTTTTGTAGTCATTTTACTTACACTGAATTGGCATAATATACTACAAGTATGTTAGTATATAAAAGCGTCTTTTATCCTTCAACTTATATTGGTTTAATAATATTCTGAGGAGGTGCATTCAAAATGCCAAAGCTTCAAGGTAAGGTTGCCGTTGTAACCGGGGCAGGCTCCGGGATGGGGAAGTGCATAGCTACTCTTTTTGCAAAAGAAGGAGCAAAAGTTATTGCCGCCGATATAAATCAGGAAAGTATTAACGCCGTTGTCAGCGAAATAACCGCAGACGGAGGAGAAACCAAAGCGGTAATCGCTAACGTGACCAAAGAAGAAGACGTTCAGAACATGATTGATGAAGCCATAAATACGTATGGTACGCTTGATATACTGGTTAATAATGCCGGAATTCTGGACAATTTTGCACCCGCAGAAAAGGTGACGGATGAGCTCTGGGAAAGGGTATTTGCCGTTAATTCAACCGGCCCGATGCGCTCCATCAGAAAGGCTCTTCCCATATTCATTGAGAAGAAAGCAGGGGTTATCGTAAATATTGCATCGGTAGGCGGGCTTGTCGGCTCCAGAGCCGGAGCAGCCTATACTGCATCAAAACACGCTCTGGTAGGTTTAACCAAGAATGTAGGATTTCAGTATGTCGGTTACAATATTCGCTGCAATGCTATTGCCCCGGGCTCGGTAAAAACAAATATCGGAAATTCTATGTGCGACCCCGATAAGTTCTGTATGGACAGGGCAATGGCGGGAATAAACCTCAACCCCAGATTAATAGAACCGGAAGAAGTTGCCAAGGTCGCTCTTTTCCTTGCCTGCGATGATTCCAGCGCAATTAACGGAGCTGTTGTAACTACAGATGCCGGCTGGACTTCCTACTAAAAAGATATTTCTGTATTGATTCGGATATACAAAACGGATGGTCTTTGTGCCATCCGTTTTTTTGTCGCTTTTTTTCAATGGATTAAAAAACCCGAATCAGGGGTCCGGACCAATTTAACATATGAGACTAAGTAAACCTGTAAGCCGAGTTCTGTATTCCGCTAAAGCGAAACGGTGACCATCTATCTAGGCCTGATGTTACCACCAGGCTCAAGCGACCAACCCGGGGACAGACCGGGCTTCTTTATCCCCCTATTCGGTCTTGCTCCGGATGGGGTTTGCACGGCCAGCCGGTCACCCGGCTGCCGGTGAGCTCTTACCTCACCATTTCACCCTTATCCCGATTACTCGGGACGGTATGTTTCTGTTGCACTTTCCGTAGGGTTACCCCTCCTGGGTGTTACCCAGCATCCTGCCCGGAGGAGCTCGGACTTTCCTCCCCGATAAATCAGGGCGGTCACCCGGTTTACTTAGCCCAACTATACTCTAGTATAGAAATGAGCAATAGTCAAACGAAGCAAACTGTCTTTGCGAGGACTTCGCAGAAGGACGAAGCAATCCCTACCGGTGAATATAGTAATGATTTTTCAATATTATTAATCGTTGGTAGGGGATTTTAATTTATTATTCAAGTAATGAGTATTTCCACCATAAACTTTTCGTGATTGTCTTTTTTTAGGCATAATTGTTATATTTTAACATAATATTTGTCGTATAAGT
>JAAYAZ010000215.1 GCA_012719115.1 Dehalococcoidales bacterium | reverse complement strand
GCGCTGACCCCAAAGGCAACAGATACAAATATCAGAACTGCTTTAGTTACAGTAGGCAGCATTTCGGCAGCCACGGCGTTCGGAATAACGCTGAAATCGAACGGGAATATGATTATCAGATAGATTACCACCGCCATTCCGATTATCTCCAATAGTATCTGCACCGCTTCACGGAACCAGTACCTGTCATAGACAATCAATACGATATTGGCAACAATACAAATCGATAGCGATGTTATCAAGACCGGCATCCATGACAAAAAATCCGAGGTCAATAATGGCGCAATGGTCAGGCTGCCATCATCCCCCACCGAGTACCATGCTATATATTGATAAAACAAAGAAAAGAAAATTATCAATACTATGTTCCAGAATATGGCGAAACTGTAACCGATGATTCTGCCGGTACGAGTGCGGTTAAAATAATCGTCAACTTTTTTACCGAAATCATCGGCTTTCTGCGAAACCGATGCGCTAAAATCTTCCTTTACTTGCCGTTTGGTATCGTCCGTACTTTCTGCGGAAGAATCGGCAGCAGTATCGGATTTCCAGACCGACCGGTGAATCGCCTCGGCAATATCTCCTGCAAGAGGCACTTTATAATGCTCGCCCAGGTAGGCTTTAACCATCAGCACTATCCAGAAGACAAATACCAGAATACCGATAACGGCGCCGAAAAACGCTCCGGCATGAGGGATCCAGCTCAAGCAGGCGCTCAGTACAGCCAGCCCGCCGAATAAAACAATGGATTGGATGGCATGGAAATTGACGGCTTTGTCTTTCTTTTCCAATACAAGAAATATAATACCGCTAATCCAAAAAAGCGCGTAACACAAGGTGCAGGCAACATTCTGCGGAAGATTAAGGCTCGGAATATCTTCCGTTTTTTCTTCCTGTTTCTCCGCTTCTATGCGTGCTTTTTCCTCTTCATATATGCGGCGCCTTTCTTCCGGAGTCAGTTCCATAGCCTATCTCCTGTGCAAAATAATTCTGTAAAAAACAATATAGCATACAACATTTTTATTGTGCATTTTTTTATTCAAATGTATAATACCACAAAACAGTAGCGGCAGGTGTGAAAATGTGGTGGATTTTAAAACTGGCAATTACCATAATCTTTCTTGTGATACTGATAAGAATTGTTTCTCCCATGGGATTCTTCCAGCGTGTTCTTAGCCGTAACGCCGGTTTTAACGATAAACTGACTGTTATCGTCATTTTCGGACTGTTTTCGGTTTTCTGCACTTATATGGGGACGGAACTGCCCTCCGGCGCTATTATCAACGTCAGGGATATGGCGCCGATGCTTGCCGGGCTGGTTGGCGGACCGCTGATTGGACTCGGCGCCGGGCTCATCGGAGGCATTCACCGGATTTTTCTGGAAGGCTTTACTCAAATACCCTGTTCACTTGCTACAATTCTGATAGGGCTGACGGCAGGATACGTAAATCTGTGGATTATCCGCCAAAAGGGACGTATAGAATTCATCAAGATACACTGGGCAGTGCTTTTTGCAATTGTAATGGAATTATTCCATATGGGGTTAATCCTGCTTATCGCCCGCCCCTTCGACGAGGCGCTCGAAATCGTTAAAACGATTATCCTTTCGATGACACTGGCAAACACCATCGGAGTAGCGTTGGGTTTGCTTCTTATTAAAAAGATGGCAATTGACAAGTATATATCGGAACACATAAAAAAAGAAGGACAAGCGGTATAAATTAAGTATGGACAGAGAAAGGTTCGAACAACTGGTAGTAAAAGCTATTGAAAACTTGCCGGAGGAATTCCTGGCATTGATGGATAATGTCGACGTAGTGGTAGAAGACTATGCTACAGTAGAGCAACTCGAAAGCGAAGAGACTGAAGATGGAACATTCCTGCTTGGGCTTTACGAGGGAATACCGCAGACCTGCCGCGGCAGTTATTACGGCATGGTGGTCCCGGATAAAATAACCATTTTCCAAAAAGCCATCGAATCGGTAGCGGTTACAGATGATGAAATCGAGCAACAGATACAAAAAACGGTAAGACACGAAATAGCCCACCACTTCGGCAGCAGCGAGGAAACCCTGCGTAAAATAGAAGGCTTAGATGAAGATTATTAGTAGATAACGCTCTTCTTTTGATAATTATCGACGGTTAACTTCTCCCTGTCACCTGCTTTCACCGGGTCCTTCAGAGAAAACTCGATAATGCTTTTACACTTGGTGCATCGGCTGTAAAAACTATCGACCTCTCTAAAATCCAGCGTCACCTGAGCACCCGGGCCGCTCTTGGTTTCGAAGTTAGCTAATTTTTCCCCGCAAACGGGGCACTCCGCATCCGCATCCAGCGATACATAATCGATCTCATGCATAGGGTCACCACCAAAATATTATTTACCAGATTACAGCATATAACTTAATCTTATTTTTAACAAGTACCATTTTAACAATTTTATATTATTTTTGTAACCCCCCACAGAGAATATTTTTGCCATTATTTATCCCGAGGTGATATACTGGCTTTCAATATTTGGAGGGATTAATGAGCACCCGGGGCATGTTAAGACTGATTGGGCTGGTCGTTTTTATCGGCATCGTTACAACGGTAATAGCGATTTTGGTCAGTTGTTGATTTTGTTGAATTAGACTGACGTGAGTAGTATTTTTATAGCCCGAATGCCGTATTCCCTGCCCTATCCGGTATGTCCGGAAAATTTGATTAAAATGTGTGCAAACCGATAATATAATCTAACTTATTTTTAATGTTGCGGGATACGTTTAGCATTATTCAAGAATTGACCCCGGATATTGAAAGGCGCTGAAAATGTCCACTGTTTTATCAAAACATGATATTCAAAAATTATTGACATCCGAGCCGCCGCTTATCGAGGATTATCTCAACCTGGAAGAACAATTGCAGCCGAATGGCGTTGATTTTACGCTTCGTGACATCTTTTCGCTGCAATCCGCCGGCAGAATCGCGATTGACAACAAAGAAAGAATAGTTTCAAAACAATCCCCGTTGACTTTCGACAAAAACGGATTCATTCGCCTGACGCCCGGCATATACAGTATTACCTACAACGAAATCGTCAATTTACCCAAGAATGTGATGGCGCTGGCAACACCGAGGTCAAGCCTTTTACGCTGCGGAGTGACTGTCAATACCGCCGTCTGGGACGCCGGTTATTCAGGGCGTTCGGAGTCTCTGCTGGTTGTATATAATCCCGATGGATTTGAGCTGCAAAAAGACGCCAGAGTAGTCCAACTGGTTTTCTTTCGACTATCGGGAGAAACCGACGGTTATAACGGGACCTACCAGAGAGAGAATATCTGAACTCTAAAGCGCCAGACTGAGCGCCGCCGGGATTATGCGAAAAGAAGCCGGACATTCTCCCAGGAATTCCCCGTCAGCCTGGATTACTACTTTCTCGGTTGATTTTATGCTCACACTCGAAGCCCTTTCGATTTTTACCATCGGATGTGTGATATGGGTCCCCTTATAAATCTTGGGGAATGTTTTTAAGAGATCAAACTTATTTATATCCCCGACGCAAACAACATCGAAAAAACCATCGTAAATATCGGCCTGTGGTGCAATGCACATACCGCCACCGAAATAGCATCCGTTAGCCATAACCATCGTCAAAACCTTTCTCTCATCGCACATCTCACCAAGGCAGACGTTTATGTCCCTATTCCTATAGCTGACAACGGCTTGAAGCAGACCGAGTACATATGGCACGGTTCCCCCGAATATTTTCGGCAGGCGGCTGGAAGCTTCTATCGCCTGGGCATCAAAACCGATACCGGCCGAATTGATAAAATAGCGCTGGCAGGGTTGCCCGTCTTTAACGTATTCCACTACCCCGACATCAATCATACGTTTTTTTATCTCGTGAAGGGATGCACAGGCTTTCACATAATCCTTGGTAATACCGGCAGTACGGATAAAATCGCCGCCGGTTCCGGTGCTTATAATACCGATAGTTGCTTCGCTGGCATCTTTGGACAGCATTATACCGTTAGCCACCTCGTTTACCGTTCCGTCACCACCCACAGCCACCAAAAACTGATAACCGCTCGCAGTCGCCTCACGGGCAAGCTCTATGGCATGACCGATACCTTCGGTATACTGATATTCAAAAGGCATTCCGCCGCTTTGCAGCAATTCGTTTATCATGGGCCATTTACGATATGTAGTTTTGGACCCGGCAACGGGATTAACAATCACTTTAGTTTTTAATGCCGCCATTTTTAACAGATTCCTTCCTGCTTAAAATAATCCCTTTTATTTCTAGCTTAATTGCCTTCGGTTGGTTATGATAAGGCTGGAGATAAGGCCGACCGCCAGATATATAACCATTGCCAGAACGCAACGACCGATATCGGGGCTTTCCAGTTCAAACGGGAAATTCCCCATCTCCTCAAGAGGCACAAACTCTGCCAGCATCAGCTCAATTCCACCGTACACCATTGTAATACAGTCGCCCGCGGTTGAAATCAAAAACCAATAGGGTTGTCCTGCCAGCATCAGAACGCTCTCGACAACCCCCGAAATTACCATTATCAATACCAGCGTCATAACCGTAGCACCCATTGCTCCTTTAGATACGGCGCTGAAAAGAAAGGTTACCGCAACAATGCATGCCCCATAGAGCATACATAATCCGAAAGACTGTGCCGTTTCGATGGGGATAGTCTGGTAAATAGCCAGAAGAGAAACACATACTACAATATAAGCTACAACTGTCAGTACGGCTACAGCCAGACAACCGGCAATGTATTTTCCAAGTACCAGTGTAGTTCGTTTGACGGGGTTGGTAAATAACATAAAACCGGTTTTATTCTCGAATTCACCGGCTATGGCATCCCCTGAAAAGAAGATGGCGCCGATGACTGCCATAGTGGGACCAATAGAAAGCAGCGTTGCCATCAGGTTTACGCTTTCGGGATAACCGCCCATCAGAGCAGGGAAACCGGCAAGGACTGCCGCTTCGGTGACAAGTACCAGCAAAAGGATTACATATACCCTCTTGCGGCGAATATGTTTTAAGAACTCATAGTTGATAACGATTCCCAGCCGCTTTAACTCATTCAATCGGAACCCCCGTCAACTGAAGATAAGCATTCTCCAAAGAACCATATTTTTGCTCCAGTGCCTCAATACTGTCATAACCGAGCAACTTGCCATGGTCGATTATAGCGACATGTTTGCATATCTGGGCAACTTCGCTAAGTTGATGGGAAGCAAAAAAGACCACCTTGTCTTTTCCGGCTTCCACAATTATCCGGCGAAATTCCATAACTGCCCTGGGGTCCAACCCCAATGCGGGTTCATCGAGGATTAAAATGGGGGGGTCGTGCAGTAATGCTTGCGCCAGCGCCAGACGCTGCTTCATACCTCGCGAAAACTTCTCTATCTTTACATTAAGCCATTGTTCCAGGCTTACCAGATCGATGACCTCAGTGATACGTTTATTCAAATTGTTGCGGCTCATACCTCGCAGCCTGCCGAAATAGTTAAGGGTTTCTTTTGGAGTTAAAAAACCGTAGAATTCAGGCGTTTCGATAATCGTTCCGATTTGCGAGAGCGCTTTTTCTTTTTGAGTAGCGACGTTGAAACCATTGATATACGCTTTACCCGAGGTTGTACTAATAAGACCGCAGAGTATCTTGAGAGTGGTGCTTTTACCGGCGCCGTTAGGCCCTAAAAAACCGACGTTTTCATTTCCCTCTATCCTGAGGGATATATTATCCAGCGCCAGGAAGTTGTTATAATACTTGGTTAGATTTTCGATTACGATAGGCTCATTCATAAAATAGCCTCTATTTTATTTCCCCGTATCAAAGTGACAACTATATGATTGTACCATAAAAAACCCTGATAATGAATTATAGCCTGCTGATTTCAACTGATAATCACTTGTCAATCAGAAATGGATTTTTTCCCGTGATAAAAATAATGCACCGTCTTTGCGAGTTCCGACCGTGTCGGGACGAAGCAATCCCTACGATGCAATTTAATTACCCCACCACGCATAAATATAGAAGAATGCCGTCCTTGGTCATATGACAGCACCAAAGCAACCTGTGCTATAATTCAAGACGATATCAAACGGAGATACCGTGATGCAGCGAGAAAGAGAATTTGCAGAAAAACTTGAGCAGATATTGCCGCCGCGGCTGGTAGATTTTTTGAAACGGGCGGGCGAAAAGGCTGCCGAACGCAACGAGCAGGCATATATCGTCGGCGGTGTGGTGCGCGATTTGCTCTTGTGTATCGATAACTTTGATATTGACATCACTGTTGAAGGCAATGCGGTAGCTCTGGCGCGCGAGCTTTCGAGGAGTGCCTTTGACAGAATTACCGTTCATAAGCAGTTCAACACAGCAACCATTAAATTTGACCAATGGAACATCGACTTCGTAACGGCGCGCTCCGAAATATATGAATACCCCGGCGCCCTCCCCAAAATTACTCCGGCATCACTGGAGGAGGACCTGAAACGGCGCGATTTTACCATAAACGCTATGGCTATCGGGCTGAGCGGGAAAAACTATGGCGAGCTCTACGACCCCTGTAACGGAAAAACAGACTTACAGAGTAGAAACATACGTATTCTGCATGAAAAGAGCTTCGTTGACGATTCTACGCGTATCTGGAGGGGGTTGCGCTATGAGCAGCGGCTCGGTTTTCAGATGGAACAGCGTACCCTCGAGCTTTTAATAAGGGATATCCCGATGCTGGATACGGTCAGCGGTGAACGCATTCGCTATGAAATTGAATGCATCTTAAAGGAGAAGTATCCGGAGAGGGTTTTTAGCAGGGCTTTCAGGCTGGGTGTTCTTGGCAGTCTTAATACCTTTATAAAATTTGATACTCGTAAGGAAGAATGGTTTTTGCGTGCCCGGGAGATGAACTGCCCGAATGTCCCTTCAGATTTGCTCTACTGGCTGCTTTTTACCTATGAACTGGATATGGAAAACCGGGAGAAGTTGATAGCCCGCTTGCATTTACCGAAACAAATAGCGCAGGCACTTAGGGATTGCCATGCAATTAAAGAACGGCTCGAAATGCTGGCGGCTCCGGATATAACGAACAGCCAAATCTACCGTCTGCTTTGCGCTTATTCTCCTTCGGCAATAATCGCTAACATCATTGCCGTCGAGGAAGATGAAAGCCGCAAGGCGCTTAATCTTTACATCGAAAAATTGAAAAACGTTAAAGCGATAATCAGCGGCAGCGACCTCTTGAAAATGGGATTTGAGCAAGGTCCGCAATTAAAAGAATTACTGGATGCCGTTCTGGATGCGCGACTGAACGGCAAAGCTCTAACAAAAGAAGATGAAATCGCTATTGTAAAGAAGATGCTTGCGGGATGAAAATAGTAGGGCTTCTTTAATCGGGGTGTACTCCGGCGTATTTAATTATAACCATTCTCTTTTCTCTGTCTACACGATACCAAATTCGATAATTGTCTTTTGTGAGGTCGTACTGCAGAATACCGTCGAAGGGCGGGTGTAATTTTTTAAGAATACCGATGGCTTTTCGTCTATCTTCGGGATTGTTCTCTAAAAACTGACGGCAACGCTCTGTTTTTTCAGGGAACTTTTGCGCAAGTGCTTCCCAATTGCTTTTGACTTTTTTGTTTGCAAATACAATTCGATAGCTGTTTTCAGAGTTCGACATAATCTAAGGGGTTTTCCTCTGCCTGCAATTCTTTGGATAATGGGGGACTGGCAGCTACTTCCGCTGTTGCCTTCCAGTCATCAAGCAATTCCTCAATTTTAAGCCATTCTTTAGTTTGTATCACTTCATTTAAGCAAGCGAGCAGTTGTTTATGGAACTGTTTGACCTGCTCCTTACGCAGATACTTCAGCCAGGGAAACACCTTGCTTTCTTTATCTTCTGCGCTACGCTCCTGGCAGAACGCAACAACAATCTGTGCATAATAGTTAAGTAAATAAACGTCTCTTGCCTGTTCTCTGTTAATTAAAACCAGTTTTTTATCCCCGCTTCTTATTGATACAGGCGTTAAATATGCCCTTTCAAGCCAGTGTTTCTGATTGCTTCTCAATTCCTTGGAGTTTATAAAATCATCTGATAAAAATGTAATAGCCATTGTTTGTTCTCCTAAACAGTACTCTAATAAGCACCTTATACAGTACACTATAAAGTACGTTACACAGAATTGTCAATAGATTTATTGAGTGGAGAAGTGCTATTTTTTCTTCTTTTTCTGCCAGGGCGTATAATCTTTATCGACGATAAAGTTTTTGCGCGCCAGCGGGTCTTTAGCTCCCTTAATGATGGAAGGAAGGATGCGTAGCCCGGTCAGCAAAGGCAAAGCAACCGAGTAAGCGATTATATTACCAGCTTCCCCGAAGCCCCACAGCAGAAAAGGCAGTGCGATAAAACCTGCCATCATAGAAAGCCGCAGGTTACTGGTCAGGAATGCCACCAGTAACATTACCGCAAAGGCAATAGCCATACAAACCGGCACAAGGGCAAGAAACACACCGATAACGGTTGCTCCCCCCTTGCCGCCGCTGAATCTGATAAAAATCGACCAGTTATGCCCGATAACCGCCGCCAGTCCGGCAATGAATACGATTATAAATGAAACACCCAGCCACTGTGCTATAAGTATTGCAAACACACCTTTTACGACATCGCCGGCAAATACCAAAAGCCCCGCCCCGGTGCCGATTTCCCGCAGGACGTTGGTGGTTCCTACATTTCCCCCACCCACCTCACGGATATCCACCCCTTTTTTCAGGTGACCCGCGATGTAGGCAAACGGAACGGCTCCCAAAATATAGGCGATGACTATAGCTAGAATTGACTCTATTATCATGCTATACGGCCATACCTGTGTTTAATAAGTCGCTGCTGTCGAGTGTCTTTACGTTACAGGCGTTATAACCCTGTCCCTTCAACCTGTTGCAAATCTCAAGCGCGTTACTTTTATCCTTAACCAATGTAAAAAGTGTCGGACCCGAGCCTGCCAGATGTACACTTGCGGCGCCGGCAACCAGAAAATCGTTACGGTAATTATCAAGTCCTTGATAGGTGTCGTATGCCACTTTTTCAAATACATTGAAGAGAGCAGAACGGTCAATGTCGTTACCCGGTGACAGCTTTTTCACCAGAATATTCGTCTTTTCGCCTCCGGTAAATAAACTTTTATCAAGCGCTGAATACATTTTACCCGTCTTTCCGATAGCCCGCGCTACCTCCGGCATCAGTAAAACCACCCACATCTCGGGCAGGGAAGGCAGCGGGCTGACGATTTCTCCCCGCCCCTGCACCAACGCAGTACCGCCCGATAGAAAGAAGACAATATCGGACCCAAGCGTTGCCGCAAAATCCGCCAGCTGTCCGGGTTCGTAACCCAAACCCCAAAGAATATTCAAACCTTTGAGTGTTGCTGCGGCACCGCTGGAATCTCCCGCCAACCCGGAAAGGAGCGGAATGCGTTTTGTTAAATGAATCTTAGCACCTTTTGGACAGGAGGAATGTTTTTGCAGCAATGCGGCTGCCTGCGGTATCAGGCTTTTATCTGCCTGCCACGAGGAGTCATCGCACACTACCTCGATACCGCTGCCCGCTTCGAAAGATAAAACATCGCACAGTTCGATTGCCTGTATGACGCTTCTTATTTCATGGTAGCCGTCTTCACGCTTTTTAAGCACTTCGAGAGTCAGGTTGATTTTAGAGGGAGCTGCAATCGTTAACATATTTTATCCCTCCCGTAAATCTCCCATAACTTTCCCCATTCCTCAAGTGTCAGCGTTTCCGCCCTCCGTTTGAGATCAATTTGGGCTTCTTCAAGCAGTGAAACACATGCCTCTTTTTCACACTTTAACCCTTGAGCCAGTGAATTCGGCAGCTGCTTACGCGATGCCGTAAAGCCGGCTCTTACCAGGTTAAAAAATCCGTCCATATCTTCTATATCCAGAAGGGGTTTATCGTAAATCTCAATTTTTAATATGGCAGAATCAACCTCGGGCGGAGGATAAAAGCTTGATGAAGGCACGATTCTGATTATTTCCGGCTTGCCGTACAAGTGCACGCTGACACTTAGTAAACTCATTTTGCCTTGCTGTGCGGCAATTGCTTCCGCAACTTCTTTTTGTACCATTACCACGATAACCGAAGGTTGGGGAACAGCTTCCAGAAAATAACGCAGAACGGCAGCGGTAATATAATAGGGCAGATTTGCCACCACTTTATAGGAAAGCGGCTTGCCTTTTAACACATTCAGGGCAACCGGCTGCGATAACAGCTCGTGCGGCTTAACTTTTAGAATATCCTTATTGACTACCGTAAAACTCGAAACCGCCGACATTTTCTTTTTCAGGATTTCCGCCAGCTTGTCGTCCAGCTCGACGGCGATCACGCCGCCGGCTTTTTGTACCAGTTCTTCGGTCAGCACACCCAGCCCCGGCCCCACCTCAATAACTACATCATCGGATTTTAGTTCGGCTGCCGAAGCCACTGCCGCCAGCGCT
Organism: Dehalococcoidales bacterium; assembly: GCA_012719115.1. Lineage (GTDB taxonomy): Bacteria > Chloroflexota > Dehalococcoidia > Dehalococcoidales > UBA5627 > UBA5627. Next base: position 2,800 of record JAAYAZ010000215.1, on the reverse strand, counting down.
TCTTCATCTACCAGAAAATGCTGCCCCAGTTTCTTGCGCGCTTTCAAGTCGAGGCGACGCAGGTATCGCTGTGTTTCTTCCAGTAAATCCATTCGCCTGCCGTTAATGCTCAATTCTATAAACCCTTCTCTAAACGGGATATCAGGCGCACCGGAAGGTTCCGTTTTACCATTTTCTGCTGTGTCAGTTTTATATCATAGGGAACACGATGCAGTCTTATCACTTTAGCTTCACTGTCATATATGGCGTAACTGGCGCGCGGGTCGCCGTCTCTTGGCTGTCCCACCCCGCCCGGATTGATAATCATCTTGTGTTTCCCCAGTACCACGCCGACGCTTTCGGAAAGCGGCAGGTTGATACAATGGCCATCTTCTCCCAGTTTGAAGACCAGAGGCATGTGCGAATGCCCCACCAGACAGTATTTGCTCCTGAAGTAATCGAAATTAATCAGCGCAACGCTTAACGACATAACATACTCCCATAAGGGGTCGCGCGGGCTGCCGTGTACCAGCATAAAATCGTCGCGCTCGACAATCTCGGGTAAATTTTTTAGATATTCGATATCTTCCGCAGATAAAACGCGCTCTGTCCAAAGGCAAGCAGTAGCTGCCTCGGGGTTTAAGAGATAGCGGGCATCCATCTTACCGCTGCAAAAAACATCGTGGTTTCCGCTAACTGCAATATGTTTGCGGCTGCGCAGCAGTTTTATGCATTCGGAAGGGTCGGGTCCGTAGCCGACGATATCCCCTAAAACCCATAACTCTTCGATAGAGCCACGCCGTTCGATATCCTCCAGCACCGCAGTCAGGGCTTCCAGGTTGGAATGAATATCGGCTAACAATGCGTATTTCATAACAGCAATATCATACCATAATAACAGGGCAGGGCTGAATACTTTAGCACTTTTTTAATTGACCCTCAAAGCTATTTGTGCTACACTTACAGCAAGCATATGGAAATTAACTGGCTAGGTCATTCGTGTTTTAAAATCAAGGGAAAGCAGGCGACTGTCATTACAGACCCCTATTCCCCCGATACCGGCTATACTCTCGGAAAACAGAGTGCTACAATCGTAACCTTGAGCCATCAGCACCCCGGGCATTCGTGTGTTACCGGCATTCACGGAGAGCCTCATATAGTAAGCGCACCCGGCGAGTACGAAATCAGCAATGTTTTAATTATCGGGCTGGCTTCTTATCACGACAATGAAAAGGGCAACCTCAGGGGTAAAAATACCATCTATTTAATCGAAATGGATGATATAAGCATCTGCCATTTGGGAGACCTGGGGCATCCTTTAACCGAAGACCAGACCGAAGAACTGGGGAATGTAGATATACTTATGCTGCCTGTCGGCGGCATCTCAACTATAAATGCCGCAACTGCCGCATCCGTTGTGCGCCAAATCGAACCCAAAATAGTATTGCCGATGCACTACGGTACGCCCTCGTTAAATCGTGAACTCGACCCGGTAGAGAAATTTTTAAAGGAAATCGGCACGCACGATATCACGCCTCAACCCAAGCTGACAGTTACCAAGAACAACCTGCCGCTGGTGATGCAGGTTACCCTGCTCGAACTCTAACCCCATCTGTTTTAAAGACCACTATTATTTACTATCGCCTTTTTATAACTATTATCAGTATTGCTGCCAGCAGCACAACTATCAGAAAAGCCATAAATCCAAACGAGTAATAAAGCCAATCCGGAATAACAGCGCTCTGCGCTACAGGTACGATTGTTTGCGATGTTTGGGTAACGGTTAAAGTTTGATATTGAGTGGATACTGTGGTTGCAACCTTCTCGACAGTTGTATAAGAGGTCAGCGTTTGCGTTGGATTAGGTTGAACTGTATCGGTACTGACCGATGTTTGGGTGGTATTACCGGCTCCGGTAGAAAACACGCCAACACCGCTCCAGCCACCGGTCACATCCGCATTTACCGCCCTGACACGCCAGTAATAGGTGGTATCATAGGCAAAGTCATCGGTATTCTGCCAGGCATTAACAGGCAAGGCGTCGGGACCTGTCAAGCATATTATTGGGGAGGAGAAATCATGCCGGGTCGATATCTCCAGCTCGTAGCTATGTGCTCCCTCGACTGCTGTCCACTGGAACATCGCATTCACAGGTATGTTTACAGCTCCGGCTGAGGGAGATACCAGCACCGGAGCGTCCGGTTCAATTATTGCCCGCGGCGTAAAAGACCACGTTTCCGACCATGGACTCAGCAGTGGTGTGATAGAACGTATTCGCCAGTAGTATTCACTGCCTGTTTCCAGGGAATCCACTCTGACCGAACCGGCAGAAGTGGTATCCTCGGCAATTATGGATGACGGGAAAAAGTTCGGGCTATCGCTCAACTGCCAGCGGTAACCGGTAGCCCCCTCCGGCGCTTCCCAATCCAGCAAAATATCCTCGATTTCCCCGTCGGAAACAGCAGCTTTGACGGTACTCTTATCTGCCGGAGATATTAGGCTTAACTGCTCCGAAAGCGTATCTTTGAAAAAAAGAAGAGAGTTATGTGTCGTATCGATAGACCACACTGAATTACCGCTCAGGCAAATATCTGTCAGCGTGCTATCGTCATATAAACCATTATTGAATGTTTCGAAAAGGTGAGATGATGAGGGGTTTATACAGCGCTCTATGCCGCCTCCGGCGCTCGCTTGCTGAAAATTGGCAGCATACAATACACCGTTTCCGGATACCTTCAAGTCACCTATCATTGCACCCGACGGCAATGTGCTGTCGATAGCCTCCCATACGCTACTTTCCCCGATTATAAAACGGTAAATGC
>JAAYAZ010000214.1 GCA_012719115.1 Dehalococcoidales bacterium | reverse complement strand
TGTGATGGCTGTTCCGGCACACGACGAGAGAGACTTTGCTTTTGCTAAAAAATACAACCTGCCTATAAAGGTTGTTATATCGCCGCCCGGCTGGAAAGGTGAAGAGCTCGAAGAAGCCTTTATCGAAGACGGCACAATGGTCAATTCAGGGCATTTCGACGGCACTCCCAACCGGGAAGGAATTATCAAAGTAGCTGAACTTTTGGAAGAAAAGGGCTGGGGAAAGAGAACTGTCAGTTATAAGCTGCGCGACTGGCTGATTTCCCGCCAGAGGTACTGGGGGGCTCCGATTCCGATGATTTACTGCGACAAGTGCGGAATCGTTCCGGTTCCCGAAAAAGAACTGCCTGTAAAGCTGCCGGAGGATGCCGAATTCAAACCCACCGGGGAATCACCGCTCAAATACTGCGAGAGTTTTGTAAATACCACCTGCCCGCAGTGCGGCGGTGCGGCTAAACGTGAAACGGATACTATGGATACCTTTATGTGCTCATCGTGGTATTTTCTGCGCTATACCAATGCACATTTCGATAGCGGCGCATTCGACCCGGAGGCAGTTAAATACTGGATGCCGGTAGATTTATATACAGGTGGCGCCGAGCATGCCGTAATGCATCTTTTCTATGCCAGATTCTTTACCAAGGCAATGCGTGATATGGGTCTGATTGATTTCGGAGAACCCTTTATTAAGCTTTTCAATCAGGGAATAGTTATTTCCAACAAGCAAAAGATGAGCAAATCACGCGGCAATGTGGTAAATCCGGATTCATACGTTTCAAAGATGGGCGCCGATACGGTACGCTGTTATCTGATGTTCGTTGCGCCCTGGGAACAGGGAGGCGACTGGAACGATAACGGCATTGCCGGCATACACCGCTGGCTGAACCGCATCTGGAAACTCTCAACAGAATACTATACAGCATATTCCGTTGATGATGAAGAATACCGCAACCTGCAGCGCATCACTCATCAGACCATTAAAAAGGTTACACATGATATCGACAAAATACGCTTCAACACAATGATATCCACCTTGATGGAATACACCAATTACCTGGGTAAGATTAAAGATAACGGCTCTGTTTCACAAAAAGACTGGCAGGAGGCTATAAAGATTCTGCTACTGCTTCTGGCGCCTTCCGCGCCGCATATTGCCGAAGAGTTATGGCAGAAAACCGGACACAAATACAGTATTCATAACTGGAAATGGCCTGAATGGGATGAAGAGCTGGCACAGGATGAAGAAATTCCCATCATCATACAGATAAACGGAAAAACGCGCGATAAGGAGATGGTTTCAGCTTCGATAACTGAAGAAGAAGCCAAAGAAATCATACTTGCAAAACCCAAGGTCAAGGCTTATCTTGAAGGTAAAGAGATTGTTAAGATAATCTATGTTCCTAAGAAATTAATAAACCTTGTTATCAGGTAAAATTGTCATCCTGAACGGAGTGAAGGATCTGAATGCAATTCGATAAGTCTTAGATTCTTCGGCTGTGCCTCAGAATGACCATTTAGGGAAAGGGATTTAAAATGAAGATAGCTTTAATAGGTTGCGGCAATATGGGTCGGGCAATACTTTCGGCGATTATATCCAAAAAGGTATCCACACCGGAGAACATATCCGTGTGCGAAATAAACAAAGATTGCAGAGAACTTATTGCCAAGGATTTCGCTGTTTTCACCAGCGATAACAGCGCAGATGTAATAAAACGCAGTGATATTGTTATACTTGCCGTTAAGCCTCAAAGCCTTGAAGAAACAATGAAACAAATCGGCGGCAAATTCTGCAAAGGTCAATTGGTAATTTCAATAATCGCCGGCAAATGCATCGCTACCCTGCAAAACGGACTGAAACACAATGCTATCGTACGGGCTATGCCAAACACGCCGGCTCAAATAGGTTACGGAATGACGGTATGGACCGCCACGGAAGCTGTCGACGGACAGCAGATGGCACAGACAAGGACCATCCTTGAAGCTATGGGCAAAGAAATTTTTGTTTCCGATGAAGACAGCATCGATATGGCGACGGCAATCAGCGGCAGCGGACCCGCTTACGTTTTTCTTTTTATGGAATCCCTGATACAGGCTGCCGAACGCCTCGGTTTGCCGCACGATAAAGCCAATGAAATGGTAATGCAGCTGATGATAGGTTCAATAAAATATGTTTTGAGTTCCGACCAACCGCTGGACAAGCTGCGGGAAATGGTAACATCACCCGGCGGCACCACGGCTGCCGCATTAACCGTTTTTGCCAACGGCAATCTTATCGGACTTGTAGAGGAAGCGGTTACAGCCGCCTACAACAGAGCAAAGGAACTGGGAGGATAAGCTGATGAACTGGCTCGATATCGTACTGATAGTTCTACTGTTTATACCCACCTTTATGGGATTGAGAAAGGGTTTGATTAAGACTGCCCTTTCGTTTGTCGGCTTGATAATCGGCATCGTGCTGGCAGGAAGATTCCATGATTCGCTTTCGGGTATATTCGGTTTTACCGATAACGAAACATTAGCCAATATACTCGCTTTCGTGCTTATTCTGGCTGTGGTTTATACCATTGCACTGCTTTTAGCCAAGCTGCTTAAGTTTATTGCCAAATCACTGCTTATAGGCTGGGTAGACCACCTGGGAGGCGCCATATTCGGATTGTTTTCCGGTTTTCTGCTGCTGGGAGCAATCCTGGCTGTTATCGTAAAATTTACCGGAAGCGACTCAATATCCGAGTCTTTTATAGCACGCCTGATGCTGGATTACTTCCCGGTCGTGCTTGGGCTTTTCCCCGAAGATTTTCAAGCCATTAAAGAATTCTTTCAATCCTAGCAGTTTATTTCAGGGAATAAATAAACAGACAGCAAGCCCCGCACCGGATTTCATCAGGGTAATAAAGCAATTGTTTTTGATTTAAGTAAGACGGAAGTATTGTTTAATCTTCTTTGGGAGTTTCTCCGGGATGCAGCGCCTGCCACTTAGCCAGCAACTCCTCATGCGATTCCTGATGATTCGGGTCGGGAACACATGCGCTGACCGGACAGATATCGGCACATTGCTGAGTCGAATAACTGCCTACACACTGGGTACACTTGTTGGGGTCGATACAGTAACTTGTTTCCCCTTCTGAAATAGCCTGATTAGGACACTCTGCTTCACAAGCACCACAACTTATACAATCCTCGTTAATCATATACGCCATTAGATTAGTTTCCTCCTGATTTAGCTGCTATTTTAACATTTTTATATTTTAAATATAACCTGATTTTTATATTGGGCTGTTGCCGTTTTTTTCTTTCAATGCACGTGCTACGTGTTCGGGTACCATACCTTCGATATTGCCTCCTACCCTCGCCACCTCTTTTAAGAGGCTGGAACGCAGAAATTGATACTCCGGCTTAGCCAAAAAGCATACCAGTTCCAGCTGGGGTGAAAGCTTCCTGTTCATCATTGCCATATCGAACTCGCGCTCGAAATCGGCGCTGACCCTCAAGCCCCGCACCATTACGTTGGCATTTACCTCTTTTGCAAAATCGACCGCAAGCCTGTAAAAAGGCCTAACTTCTATATTGGGAATATCCTTTACGGCTTCCCGCGCCATATTTACTCTCTCTTCAAGGCTGAAAGTCACGACTTTCATCGGTTTATCAAAAACAGCGATAATTACCTTGCCAAAAATATTGGCTGCCCTTCTGGCAACATCGATATGCCCATTGGTAATCGGGTCAAAACTTCCCGGATATACGGCAGTAATCAAGATACAGGCTCCTTTCTGAAAAAAGCGATAGAACTATCGCCGTGACGATGTTCTTTGAAGAGATGCAGTGATGCATAATCGGAATTAAGTGGGCGACGTTTCGAGTGGGTAACCACAACTATAGAGTCATTGCCGACAATTTTTGAGTTTGCCAGTTGTTCTATTATGGTGTTTATCAATGGACTCGCGTAGGGAGGATCCATCAGAATAATATTATACTCCTTATCCAAAAAAGATATCGCTTTTACCACATCGGCGCAATGAACATGCGCGTACTCGGTAAACCTGGTCTTCTCAAGATTCTGCTTTATTATAGCACAACATCGGGGTGTCTGCTCAACAAAATCCACCCATCCCGCTCCCCGGCTCAACGCTTCGATACCCAGTGAACCGCTGCCGGAAAAAAGGTCGAGAACATACTTCCAATCGTTGGCTACAGAGTAAAGGATAGAAAAAATAGCCCCTCTTACCAGCTCTGTTGCCGGGCGCGTTCTCAACCCCGGCGGTGCTATCAGCGTACAACCTTTTGCTTCACCTGCAATTACTCTCATCGTTCTACAATTCCTCTCAATTAAATACGTTATCATAAATCGCTATAGCAATCCACCCTTAACCGTCAGATTAAATGCAAAAAACCTTGAAAAAATCAAAGTAAACCGCAGTGTCCATAAAGATTGGATTTTATTGGCTTTTCACTTGCTATTGACTTGTTACTTTTTCGAGAGATTCGGCGTACTCAGTATAGGCATCATCGCTAAATAGCACGAAAATTATTTCTTTTATAGATAACGCTTCTTCTTTCGCAAACTTGACGATAGCTTTCTCCGCCACATTGGCCGCCTCTTTCAAAGGATAGCCATATGCCCCGGTGCTTATAGACGGGAAAGAAATACTTGTCAGATTATTTTTCTCGGCTAATCTGAGACTTTCGGTATAGGCGCTCGATAGAATTGATGCCTCATTTCTATTTCCGCCCTGCCATATCGGACCGACCGTATGAATTACATATCCGGCAGCCAGATTGCCTGCGGTTGTCATAGCCGCCTTACCCGCCGGCAGCCTCCCCTGCTTCGCCACAATCTTTTTACATTCCTCTAAAATGGCAGGCCCCCCTGCCCGGTGAATAGCGCCGTCCACCCCGCCACCACCCAACAGCCCGGAGTTGGCTGCGTTTACAATAGCATCCGTTTTTTGAAGAGTGATGTCACCCTTTACCAGAGATATGACTGTTTTATTGATTATAATTTTCATTGCACTGAACCGCAAAGTTAAGTAATACCACTATTTTAAGCTATCCGGTCTTATAAATACAGCTAGCGCCCGACGGGATATCGAATAATATTCTCTTGTAAAAAATCGCATAATAGTTTAACCTATTGATAATATTTTACCTACTTTTAAACGAGGAGTGCGCCGTTGCTTAAGAAAGTTAAAACAGAAGATGCAGTCGGGCTGGTGGTCGGGCATGATATGACCAAAACTATTCCGGGTGTTTGTGACGGACCCAGATTTCGACGCGGAGACATTATAAAACAAGAGGATATTCCGGAACTGCTCGGTATGGGAAAAGAGCATATCTATGTTATCGAAAAGGATGAAGACCGGGTTCACGAAGAAGAAGCGGCTATCCGGATTGCCAAAGCGGTTGCAGGTGACAACCTGATATTCAGCGACCCCAGACAGGGCAGAGTTAATATGAAAGCCACTGTGGACGGTGTGATTAAGATTAATAAGCCGCTGCTCTATGAAATTCATTCTATTGAGGAAATTATCATCGCCACCAGGCATAATAATGTAACCTGCAAAGCCGGTGAAATTGTTGCCGGAACCAAGATTATCCCGCTCTTTATCTCCGAAGACAACCTGAAAAAACTTGAGGAGTTATGTCAACGTAAGGGCAAGGTAGTTGATGTTATTCCCTTCATATCCAAAAAAGTCGGCATTATTATTACCGGAAACGAAATCTTTAAGGGAATAACCGAAGATAAGTTTGCTGACGTAATGCGTAAGAAAATCGAAAAACTGGGCTCTGCTGTCATCAGTGAGATAATTGTACCGGATGATGAGGATATCATTGCAAAAGCCGTTCTTGATATGAAAGAAAAAGGATGCGAGGTAATTATTACCTGCGGCGGGATCTCTGTGGACCCGGATGATGTTACCGCCGAAGGCGTCGCAAAAAGCGGAGCTAAAATTATCTCTAACGGGGTGCCGGTAATGCCCGGAGCTATGGTGCTGGTTGCCGAGCTTGGCGATATTCCGATACTCGGAGCACCGGGTGCCGTTATATTCAAGCGAACTACTATTATCGATGTATTACTGCCGCGTATGCTTGCCGGTGATAAAATCTCCAGGCAGGATATTATAGAACTGGCACACGGCGGAATGTGCCTTGATTGCGATGAATGTGTTTTCCCGGTTTGCCCGTTCGGAAAATAGTAATTAGAGGCACTATTTGCTATCGATTCGCTGTAACTTGAAAAGATGTTGCAACTCATATTTTGCTTTACTATTTTATAATAAATGATAAAATCGTCTTTGCGAGGAAATTCCGATTATTCGGGATGAATCGGGATGACGAAGCAATCTCAAGTTATGGATAAGCAATTTTATGCGTATGTAATGGCAAACGACTCGAATACAGTAACTTATACAGGTGTAACCGGTAATATAAAGAGAAGAGTATTTGCGCATAAAGATAAATTTTTAGAAGGATTTACGCAAAGGTATAACATTAGCAAACTCGTTTATTATGAAATATTCGGCGATGTTATCAATGCGATAACGAGGGAAAAACAAATCAAGGGCGGCTTGAGGAATAGTAAAACAAAATTGATAGAGCGTATGAATAAGGATTGGCAGGATTTATGCTATGAATTATAAAGGTAGTGTGTAAATGGCAGGCGGGGTAATTAAGCAGTATCGTAGGGATTGCTTCGTCCCGACGATGGGACTCGCAAAGACTTTTTAGCTGTTTTTTCTGAATCGATTTAATCAATAATGCTATCGATTATTATTAGAAAATTACTACTGTCGAGCAATGACAACCATAGTAATATAATTATATAGCTATTTATAAAGGATTTATAAATGTCCTACTCAGAAATAGATGAGGGTAAAAACTATACCGGATTTGCAAAGGCTTTAGCGCTTGTCAGGGCTAATTGCAAGCCTGTCGGCACAGAGGAATTGCCGATAGACCTCTGCAACAACCGCGTGCTGGCGGAAAACCTCTATTCCCTGCTGGATAATCCATCATCTGATGTATCACTGAAAGACGGCTTCGCCGTCAAATATGACGATATAACAACAGCTTCATTAAAAAATCCGGTTTGTTTGAAAAATATCGGCTCGGCTTTTGCCGGCACTGCCTTCAAAGGAAAAGTC